>NZ_CP080467.1:632500-895000 GCF_022674245.1 Alicyclobacillus acidoterrestris | reverse complement strand
CTTGAATGCTCCGACTGCTTGTAAGCACACGGTTTCAGGTTCTATTTCACTCCGCTCCCGCGGTTCTTTTCACCTTTCCCTCACGGTACTATCCGCTATCGGTCGCCAAGGAGTATTTAGCCTTAGGAGGTGGTCCTCCCAGATTCCCACGGGATTCCTCGTGTCCCGCAGTACTTGGGGTCTGTTGCACATTCCACATTCCGTTTCGGATACCGGGCTCTCACCGTCTATGGCCGGCCTTCCCATGCCGTTCTCCTACGGATTGCTTCCTGCTGGCTCCCTGCAGGTTGCCGCCAACAGCCCCTCGACCCCGAATGCGCATCGACTGCAGTCTGTACCACGCATCCGGTTTAGGCTTCTCCGCTTTCGCTCGCCGCTACTGACGGAATCGCATTCGCTTTCTCTTCCTCGAGGTACTTAGATGTTTCAGTTCCCTCGGTTGCCCCCGTACACCTATGGATTCAGTGTACGGTACTAGCGCTTCACACTAGCAGGTTTCCCCATTCGGACATCCACGGCTCAATGCTCGCTTACAGCTCCCCGTGGCATTTCGGTGTTCGCCCCGTCCTTCTTCGGCTCTTGGCGCCTAGGCATCCTCCGTGCGCTCTTCCTAACTTCACCGTTTCGACTCCATGACTGACTTACACCAGTCACTTCATCCAGTTATCCGGCTATTGTTACCTGTTACTCGCATTTCGGTTACCGGTTTACTATTTCGAGGTTGTTCCATATTCAGTTGCCAAGGTACATGCGCCTTCCAACTTCCGTCGGAAACGCGCCTTGAGTTTACCTTGTCTCATATGAGACGTTGGCTCCCTCAAAACCAAACACACAACACCTAAAAGCCTTGTTTCTCCGTAGAAAGGAGGTGATCCAGCCGCACCTTCCGATACGGCTACCTTGTTACGACTTCACCCCAATCATCAACCCCACCTTCGGCGGCTGGCTCCATAACGGTTACCTCACCGACTTCGGGTGTTGCCGACTCTCGTGGTGTGACGGGCGGTGTGTACAAGGCCCGGGAACGGATTCACCGCGGCATGCTGATCCGCGATTACTAGCAATTCCGGCTTCATGCAGGCGAGTTGCAGCCTGCAATCCGAACTACGAACGGCTTTTTAGGTTTTGCTCCACCTCGCGGCTTCGCTTCCCGTTGTACCGCCCATTGTAGCACGTGTGTAGCCCAGGACATAAAGGGCATGATGATTTGACGTCATCCCCGCCTTCCTCCGACTTACGCCGGCAGTCACCTGTGAGTCCCCACCTCTACGTGCTGGTAACACAGATCAAGGGTTGCGCTCGTTGCGGGACTTAACCCAACATCTCACGACACGAGCTGACGACAACCATGCACCACCTGTCTCCTCTGCCCCGAAGGGAAGGTACATCTCTGCACCGGTCAGAGGGATGTCAAGCCCTGGTAAGGTTCTTCGCGTTGCTTCGAATTAAACCACATGCTCCACTGCTTGTGCGGGCCCCCGTCAATTCCTTTGAGTTTCAGTCTTGCGACCGTACTCCCCAGGCGGAGTGCTTATTGGGTTTCCTTCGGCACTGGGGTGTGTCCCCCCAACACCTAGCACTCATCGTTTACGGCGTGGACTACCAGGGTATCTAATCCTGTTTGCTCCCCACGCTTTCGTGCCTCAGCGTCAGTCACTGTCCAGCAAGGCGCCTTCGCCACTGGTATTCCTCCACATATCTACGCATTTCACCGCTACACGTGGAATTCCCCTTGCCTCTCCAGCACTCAAGTCATGCAGTTTCCAAAGCAATCCCAAGGTTGAGCCTTGGACTTTCACTTCAGACTTACACAACCGCCTACGCACGCTTTACGCCCAGTGATTCCGGACAACGCTTGCCCCCTACGTATTACCGCGGCTGCTGGCACGTAGTTAGCCGGGGCTTCCTCACTCGGTACCGTCTCACAAGGAGCTTTCCACTCTCCTTGTCGCTCTCCCCGAGCAACAGAGCTTTACAACCCGAAGGCCTTCTTCGCTCACGCGGCGTTGCTCCGTCAGGCTTGCGCCCATTGCGGAAGATTCCCTACTGCTGCCTCCCGTAGGAGTCTGGGCCGTGTCTCAGTCCCAGTGTGGCCGGTCACCCTCTCAGGTCGGCTACGCATCGTCGCCTTGGTGAGCCGTTACCTCACCAACTAGCTAATGCGCCGCGGGCTCCTCTCTCAGCGATGCAGTTGCATCTTTCAACACAAGTAGATGCCTACCCGTGTATTATCCGGCATTAGCACCCGTTTCCGAGTGTTATTCCAGTCTGAAAGGCAGATTGCCCACGTGTTACTCACCCGTCCGCCGCTAGCCCCGAAGGGCTCGCTCGACTTGCATGTATTAGGCACGCCGCCAGCGTTCGTCCTGAGCCAGGATCAAACTCTCAAAAAATGGCGTTGTTACATATGTTTCAATCGTCGCTGTGACCAAAGGTCACGTTGACCGAAACTTTTAGGCGTGTGTGTTCAGTTTTCAAGGAACCAAACCTGCTGTGAAAGCCCCACAGAAGCTGATTCAACGAGGAACCAGATGAAGTGATTCTTTCGAGCAAGTGCCGCTTCTGTCGAAGCAGCCTAAGTACTATATCACGAACTGACGTTCGTTGTCACTGGTAAGTTTTTCATCGCCGGTCATCACCGGAGATAACTCCGGGATGCCATCGATATTCGGCAAAAACCGACACGAATTGGCCGATGAAAACCACCGAGACAGCTGCGCTTTGAAGGCAGCACCGCTTGAAGCGGCGAGAGATAATATAACACGAGCTTCAAAACATGTCAAACACAACTCGACATTTTTTTGATCGAATCGACAAATAGCGCTATGTCTTTTCAAAAGGGTAATCAAATGTGGGAACGGATATACATCCTACAAGGTGGGATTTCCACAAGCAAGCTGCTCGTACAAGTGAACGGGCCTACAATAGCGTAAAAAAATGCCCTCAAGAAATGAACCACGCATCACACCATATCTATACCGCCCAAACCCCGCGATACCTCGATACATGAACTACCCCATAGCCAGAATCAACAGCCGGCCAAAGCCGGCCAAAACCGCCAGCCTCAGCCGCCTCAACCCGAAGCCAACCGCCTCACCTGGGAGCTTATCCAACATCAAATACGCGCCCCGGTGAGGCGATTGGCGGCAAAGTACACTGCGTTAGGCCGGGCGGCGTTCACGGTGCTGCAGCTTTGGCCGTGTGCGGATGACTTCACTCACGAGAATGCCAAAGAGAATGAGCAGGACACCGAGCCAACGAAGCCACGTGATAGATTCCTGGTTGATAACCCAGGCGCCAATAACGGCGGTCGGCAACTCGATGGTGCCAAGGACGCCAGCCATCCTTCCGCCAATGCGCGGAATGGCAATTAACATCAGCACCGTCGGCAGAACTTGGCTCAGCAGTGCGACCCATCCGCCCCAATAGTAAACCGAAGGTTGATGGAGCATGGCATGAATGGTCGATCCCGGCGGGAATACGATGAAAATCAACAGCATCGCCACCGTTACCACCAGGGCCGAGCGAAGTTGGGGGGAAACGGCGGGATCGTTATACTCAGACATGTACAAATTGAGCGCATAAGACAACGCCGACAACAGCCCCAAACCAACCGCCCAGAGCGGGATGTGCTGCCACTCGCCGCCCTTCATGCCGACTGCCAGCACGGTTCCGACCAGAATGATGACAAGCCCCGTCCACTTGGCCGCATTCGGCCACTGGCGCTTGATGATAATATCGAGGACGACCGTCATCCAAGCAAACTGGAACAAGAGAATAATGCCAAACGACGCCGGAAGTACGGTGAGCGCCCGATAGTAGCAGTAGCTCACGGAGGCATTACAAAGTCCGACAAACAAAATCAGCAGCCACTGCCTGCCGCTGATTTTGGCGCCGCGCGGCGTGACGAGCGCGATGATCCAGAGGACGGCGAACGCCAACACATATTGAATATTTGTCATCACTGACGCACTGAACCCATGCGCGTAGCCCAGCCGCAAAATTGGCGAGACAAACCCGTAACACGACCCAGCAATCAGCATCATGAGCATGTATAAGGCCATACCAATCCTCCTTGTGAAAAAACCGGGTCACAGCCCGGCTTTCCAACAAGAAGTATGATACCCAAAAGGAATTATTGCTGCCAATGACTTGCGATGTCGCGGCGATACTGCATTCCGCTAAAGCGTGCGACATCCAATGCGCCATAGACCAACTCAATCGCCGCCGGAATGTCCTGTGCCACAGCGCTCACCGTCAGGACGCGTCCGCCCGCGGTAACGAGTTGATCCCCACGCAGAGCCGTTCCTGCGTGAAAGACGTAAACGCCCGACGGCCGGTCGGATGCCAGTTCAATCGGCGTCCCACTGTCCGATTTTGCCGGGTACTCGCCCCCCGCCAACACGACGCACACAGCCGCCTTCTCGTGCCAGCGCACATCCAGTTCACCCAGTTCATCGTGCGCGACCGCCCACATGATCTCAAGCAAATCCGTCTCGAGTAGCGGCAGGACCACTTCGGTTTCCGGATCGCCAAAGCGAGCATTGAACTCTATCACCTTAGGCCCTTCCTGTGTCACCATCAGTCCCGCATACAGCACGCCCCTGTACGTGATGCCCTCGGACTTTAGATACTGAACCGTCGGTTCGATAATCCGCTCCGTCGCGAATGCGGTCCAGTTCGCCGAGAGAAACGAGGGAACGGGTGCAAACGCGCCCATGCCACCTGTGTTCGGACCTGTGTCCCCGTCGCCGACGCGCTTGAAATCACGCGCTGGAATCATCGGCACAACCGTATTTCCGTCGACGAAGTACATCAGCGACACTTCTGTGCCTCTCAAAAATTCTTCGATCACGACCTTGTGTCCAGACGCACCAAACCGGTTCCCCTCTAGCATGTCGGCAATAGCGCTGTTCGCCTCCGCCAACGTCTGGGCTACGACGACGCCTTTGCCAGCTGCCAATCCGTCGGCCTTAATCACCACAGGCGCACCCAACGCAGCCGCGAACGCCTGCGCCGCGGCCACCTCTGTGAACACCTCATAGCGCGCGGTTGGCACGCCGGCGCGGCGCATCACGTCTTTCGCAAACGACTTCGAGGCCTCCAATTGCGCCGCGGCGCGGTTCGGACCAAATACCGGAATGCCCGCTTCCTGCAACGCATCCACCAACCCCTCGGCCAGTGGCTGCTCAGGCCCAATGACGACAAAGTCAATTCGCTCCGCCTTGACCCACTCCACAATCTTTGCGTGTTCACTGAGCGGGATATCCACTTTCGCAGCCAATTCCCACATCCCTGGATTCCCAGGCAACGCGTACAACACCGGCTCCAGATGACTTTGCGCCAGTTTCCACGTAATCGCGTGTTCCCGCGCGCCCTGCCCAATCACGGCGACGCGCGGGTAATTCCCCAGTGTCTTCATCTCGTGTTCCTCCGCTCCTCAGTGCAAAAAGTGGCGCGCGCCGGTGAACACCATCGCAATGCCGAACTCGTCTGCGGCCTGAATGCTCTCCTCGTCGCGCAGCGAGCCACCTGGTTGCACAATCGCCGTCACGCCGGCTGCTGCAGCCACTTCCACCGTATCCCGCATCGGAAAGAAGGCGTCCGACCCCATGACGCTGCCTTTCGCTTTCGATCTCGCCTGTTCAATCGCAATTTTCGCCGCACCGACACGGTTCATCTGCCCTGCGCCGATGCCGAGCGTCTGCACCTCGTTGGTGAGGACAATAGCGTTCGACTTGACGTATTGCACAGCCCGCCACGCAAACCGCAAAGCCGCATCCTCGGCGCCTGTCGGCTGGCGTTTGGTCACGACGTTCCACGACGCTGGCTGCGTCGCCCTATCCACTTCCTGCACCAGAAAGCCACCGGAAACACGTTTCCACGTGGTCGCACCGGGCGCCCACAGCGGTTGCTTCATGTCGACCGTCAACAACCGCAGATTTTTCTTCTTTTGTAGGACCGCCCTGGCGTCGGCGGAGAAATCAGGCGCAATGATAATTTCGAGGAACAATTTCGACAGCCGTTCGCCAAGCTGCGCGTCCACTGGACAATTGAGTGCCACAATGCCGCCGAATATGGAAACCGGATCTGCCTCGTGCGCACGCGTATATGCCTCGTCAATCGTCGCGCCCATGCCAATGCCGCATGGATTCATGTGCTTGACAGCGACCACTGTGGGCATTTGAAAATCGTCAAAGCCACGCAGAATGGTGAGCGCCGCATCCGCATCCTGAATGTTGTTATAAGACAGTTCCTTCCCTTGCAGCTGGTTGGCCTGCGCGATGGTCGCCATACTCGCGTTAGGTTCTATGTAGAAATGCGCAGCCTGATGTGGATTTTCGCCGTAGCGCAGCGCCTGCTTAGAAATGCCTTCAACTTGGAAGGTCGATGGCCACTTGCGTTCCGCAACTGTGTCGCCCGGTTCGTTCGCGGTCGTCGACGCCGAACGCGCCAGATAATCGGCAATCAAAGCATCGTAGCGCGCAGTGGTCTGAAAGACCTTGAGTGCCAGTTCGCGGCGCAATGCCAGATCTGGGCCACCCGATTCGTAGGCAGAGATGATGCGTGGGTAATCGGCGGGATCGACCACGGGAAGGCAAAATTCGTGATTTTTAGCCGCGGATCGGAGCATCGACGGCCCACCGATATCAATCATCTCAATCGCCAACGCTTCGGTCACGTCAGGGCGCGCGATGGTTTTCTCAAACGGATAGAGATTGACGACGACCAGATCTATCAACTCGATGCCGAACTTCTCGATCTGCGCCAAGTGCTCCGCGTTGTCGCGACGGGCTAAAAGCCCGCCGTGGATATGTGGATGCAGCGTCTTCACGCGGCCGTTGAGGATTTCCTCAAACCCCGTATAGGATTCGACTGTCGTCACATCGAGTCCGTGTTCCGCCAGGTGTTTTGCGGTGTTGCCCGTCGATAAAATGCCGAATCCGAGCGACTGCAACGACTGGCAAAATGGCACGATACCCGTTTTCTCAAATACGCTCACAAGCGCCCACTTTTGCACGAATCCACCACTCCTCTGCCGCCAGTGCGGCGACTTTTTTATCGTAACTCGCAGCAAGCTGCGAACACCGACTCACCGAAAATAAACATCGGGCGTACCGGCCACAATCTCACCGATTCGATAGACCGTCTCACCCTGTTCCTCGAGCAGTTTGGTCACTTGATCAACCGCTGAGGCGCTGGTGACGACGACATAACCGATGCCCATGTTCCAGACTCGCGTCGCTTCCGTAAAGGTCATTTCACTTTGCTCCAACAGCCACGTAAACACAGGCTCGCGCGGCCAAGTTGCGGCATCGATGAGCGCCGCAGTCCCCTCCGGCAGGACGCGTGGGAGATTCTCGTTCAACCCACCACCTGTAATATGCGCCATCGCGTGCACAGGCAGTCCAGCGGCCAGCAATTGGAGAATCGGTTTGACATAGATGCGCGTCGGCGTCAGCAGCCTATCTGCCACGCATACCGTATCCCCCGGCAACACGTCGCTCCATCCCAGCCCCGCATCCGCAATCAACTTGCGGACCAAACTGTAGCCGTTGCTGTGTAAACCACTCGAAGCCAAACCAAGGATGACGTCCCCCGGTTGTACCTGATCCCCCGTGATCATCGATGGCCGATTGACCACACCGACGGTGAACCCGGCGATATCGTACTCGCCTTCTTCGTACATCCCAGGCATCTCTGCCGTCTCGCCGCCGACCAGCGCCGCGCCAGCCAGTTCACACCCGCGCGCGATGCCTGAGACGACGCTTTCCGCAACGTCGACGTCGAGCTTGCCCGTCGCCAGATAATCGAGGAAGTACAGCGGCTCCGCGCCGACAGTCAGGATGTCGTTGACGCACATCGCGACACAGTCCACGCCCACGGAATCGTGCTTGTTAGCCGCAAACGCCACCTTCAGTTTGGTCCCGACGCCATCTGTTCCAGAGACGAGTACAGGCTCTGGGTACTTTTCGAGATCAAGTGCAAAGCCGCTGGCAAAACCGCCAATCTGACCAAGCACCCCCGAGCGCTTTGTCTTCTTGGCGAGTGCCTTATAACGGTTTGCGGCAGCATTGCCGGCGGCGATGTCGACGCCCGCTTGTTTATAGAGATCCAACTGTGGCACCTCCTACATGGACGAGCTCGTGATGGGGTGAACTGAGGGATTGGTCAATCAGTGCCGTTGGATAGTTTCGCGTGAAACATGCATTGCAGAACGGGACCGCATCACCTTTCGCGAAGCCGAATCCGGCCATCAAGTCATCCACGGTGAGAAAGTGCAGACTATCTGCTTCAATCAGCTCGCAAATCTCCTGAACCGTGTTGTTGGCAGCAATCAATTGCCCCTCTGACGCCGTATCGATGCCATAGTGACAAGGACTCACATACGGTGGGCTGGAGATGCGCACATGGACTTCGCGCGCACCGGCAGATCGGAGCAATCGGACAATGCGCCGAGATGTGGTCCCGCGCACAATCGAATCGTCGATTAAGACGACGCGCTTGCCTTCGACAATCGACCGCACCGCATTCAGCTTCAATCGCACGCCGACGTCGCGCAGCTCCTGCGACGGCTGGATAAACGTCCTGGCAATATAGCGATTTTTGATGAGGCCAGTTTCCAGCGGCAGTCCACTCGCCTCCGCATATCCAGCCGCAGCGGAGACGCTCGAGTCGGGCACGCCAATGACAATATCCCCATCTGCGGGGTACTGCTCCGCCAAGATGCCGCCGAGCCGTTTGCGAACCGCGTGTACGTTCCAACCGTCGACATCGCTGTCCGGCCGCGCAAAGTAGACGTGCTCAAACGTGCACATCTTGCGTGCGCGCCGCGTGGCAAAGCGACTGGCGTGCAGCCCTTGGGCATCGATGCAAATCACTTCTCCCGGCTCGATGTCGCGAATAAATTCCGCACCGATTGTGTCGAGCGCACACGATTCAGACGCGACGACGTAGGCGTCGCCCAGTTGGCCAAGCACCATCGGGCGCAAACCTAGCGGATCACGCGCGGCGATAAGCTCGTCATTGCCTAGGATGACGACCGAAAATCCACCTTGAATCTGTTGCACTGCAGATGCGACAGCTTCCGTCAGATCTTGTGCGCCAGCTTTGGCGATGAGGTGCGCGATAACCTCCGTATCGGTCGTCGTCTGAAATAGACTGCCTTCTTGTTCAAGGCGAATACGAAGCCATTTGGCGTTGACCAGATTGCCATTGTGCCCGATGGCAAAATTCCGTGCGTGCGTGTTCAGCGTGATGGGCTGCGCGTTTTGCAGTGTATTCGCGCCTGCTGTGGAGTAGCGAACGTGTCCAATGGCCGCGTAACCAGAGAGTCCCTCAAGTTCGCCATGTTTGAAGACGTCGGTGAGCAATCCCAACCCTTTGTGACTGTACATATTCGTTCCGTCCGTCGTGGCGATCCCGGCGGCTTCTTGGCCGCGGTGTTGTAGTGCCACCAGTCCGTAATAGGTGAGCGGTGCGGCTTGCGGGTGTCCATAGATGCCAAAGACCCCACACTCTTCCTGCGGTCTGTCCAGTTTCTCTGTCTCTATCAGAATGCTGTCCACGCAAAGGTCCTCCCCTTCGTCTCGGCAGTTCGCGCACGTCGTCCGGGGCAGATGCCCCGGACGCGTCACTTAGTGAGTGGCAGTAAGTTGCTCAGCGACAAAGAATGATGGGATGGCCTCTTCATACGTGGCCACCAGTTCGTTGAGAGGTAGTTCTACGAGAAGCGCGCCTTGAAGCTTAACGCAAATGGTCTCGCCAGTGAGTTCGCCAATCTTCCTGGCTGGCACATTGAAGGTTGCCGCAAGGTCGACGAGGGCGCCCTCGTTCGCCGAAGTGACTGCGACCAAGACGCGACCCTGCGCCTCAGAGAAGAGCCAGCCGTGCGAGTCGGCCCCATTGGCGACCTCTACTTCTGCACCGATTCCCGATGCGATGCAGATTTCCGTCAGCGTGATGGCGATGCCGCCTTCGCTGACGTCGTGTGCCGCCGCCACCAGGCGCGCACCTGCGACTTGCTGCAACAACTGGTGCAAGCGCGCCTCTTCCGCAAGATTCACGTACGGCGCGTCACCAGCCGGTCCATCACAGACCAGTTCGCCATAAAGCGTCCCCGAGAGCGAGTCATCCTCGCGCCCCAAGACCCACAGTGCCGTCGGTTCCACAACACTTCTCGGCGCACTCGGTACGCGGTGCTCAATGCCGTCCATCACGCCGATTGCACCGACCACCGGTGTCGGCTGAATATCGACGCCGCGTGTCTCGTTGTACAGACTCACATTGCCGCTGACCACTGGCGTGCCAAGCGCCTCACACGCCTCTGCCATCCCTTCGATGGCGTCGCTCAGTTGGCGCATAATTTCCGGTTTCTCCGGGTTGCCGAAGTTGAGACAGTTGGTGATGGCGAGCGGCTTCGCGCCGACCACAGCCAGGTTGCGAACCGCCTCTGCCACGGCAATCTGTCCACCGCGGCGCGGATTCAAATAGACGTAGCGGCTATTGCCGTCCGTCGCCATCGCGACCGCCTTGTTCACCCCCGGCACCTTGACGAGTGCCGCGTCGTGACCGGGTCCGAGAACCGTAGAAGCGCGTACGGACGTATCATACTGGCGGTGCACCCACGTCTTGTCCGCCACACTCGGATGCGCCAGCAGTTTCAACCACGCCTCAGAAATCGCAAGCGTCGTGGGAACAAACTGTGGCACGGGTGGATTCCAATCAGCAACCGGCCGTTCATAAACTGGCGCTTCGTCGACCAACGCCGCCACGGGCATGTCGGCCACGACTTCGCCCCGGAAGAAGAGGCGTAAACGGCCGTCGTCGGTCACGCGACCGACATTGGCAACTTCCAGCCCGAAACGTCGAAAGATTTCAAAAGCGACTTCTTCACGACCGCGCTCTAACACCACGAGCATGCGTTCCTGCGACTCGGACAACATCATTTCATATGGCGTCATTCCCGATTCGCGCACCGGCACATCATCCAGATTCATCTCGATCCCGCCGCCAGCACGACTTGCCATCTCCGCGCTGGAAGACGTCAACCCTGCGGCACCCATGTCCTGAATGCCCACCACAGCACCCGACGCAATCAATTCGAGACACGCTTCCATCAGGAGCTTGCCGAGGAAGGGATCGCCCACTTGAACAGCAGAGCGCTCTTTCTCGTGCGGGTCTTCCGCAGACGCGAAGGTTGCGCCATGAATGCCGTCACGGCCCGTTCTCGCACCGACGACAAACACCGGATTGCCGACGCCCGTAGCCGTGCCCGTGACCATCTCGTCGCGCTTGAGCAGCCCTACGCACATCGCGTTGACCAGCGGGTTTCCGCGATACGTTGGACTAAACTGAACCTCGCCACCAACGGTCGGGATGCCTACGCAATTGCCATAGCCGCCGATCCCGGCGACGACCTGCTCAAACAAGTACCGCGTCCGACCGTCTTCGAGCGAGCCAAACCGCAAGCTGTCGAGAAACGCAATCGGCCGCGCGCCCATCGTGAAAATATCGCGCAGAATGCCGCCCACACCCGTTGCGGCACCTTGGTACGGCTCAACCGCCGACGGGTGGTTGTGACTCTCCATCTTGAAGGCAACCGCCAGACCGTCGCCGATATCGACAACGCCAGCATTTTCACCAGGCCCCTGCAAGACTTGCGGACCGGTCGTCGGGAACTTGCGCAAGTGCGCCTTAGAACTCTTGTAACTGCAGTGCTCCGACCACAGCACGCCAAAAATGCCCGCTTCGACGTAATTGGGCAGACGACCCAGTTTCTCGACCACTTGCTGGTATTCCGCGTCTGTCAGTCCAAGTTTACGGTAGATTTTCTCGTCACGAATTTGCGCTGCCGTTGGCTCCAACAAGGGCACGTGCCTCCTTCATATAACGGTGCATCGAGAGAAACATGCGGCGTCCGTCCACCGAATCCATCCACTCCATCACAGCTCGCTCAGGATGTGGCATCAGGCCTAAAACGTTGCCTTGCTCGTTGAGAATTCCGGCAATATTTTGTACAGAACCATTGGGGTTCGCATGATAGGTGAAGGCCACGCGACGTCCAGTTTGCAGTTTTGCGAGCGTCGTATCATCAGCCACGAACCGCCCCTCGCCGTGCGCAATCGGAATGCGAATGCGTTCCCCGATGGCGTAGTCAGCGGTAAACGGACTTTGGTTGTTTTCGACGACCAATTCGGTCATCTCGCAGCGGAATTGCAGATTGTCATTGCGCAACAACGCGCCCGGCAACAAATGCGACTCCGTCAACACCTGGAAGCCATTGCAAATTCCGAGGACGAGTTTGCCCTTCTGAGCCTCCCGCTTGACCGCTTCCACCACCGGTGAAAAGCGAGCAATGGCACCGCTTCGCAAATAGTCCCCATAAGAAAAACCGCCCGGTAGAACGATAGCATCAAAATCGGACAAGTCACTCGCGTCGTGCCAGATGAGATGTGCTTCGTCGCCCGTCACCTCGCGAATGGCCGAAGCCGCGTCCTCATCGCAGTTCGATCCCGGAAACACAATCACGGCCCACTTCATGAAAGGGCGACCTCCTTGAGTGTGTACGCGTACGTTTCCATGACAGGGTTCGAAAGCACGCGTTCGCACATCTCCTCGACGCGCATCTGTGCTTCGGACAGAGAGGTACTCTGAACCGTCAAGTGCATGTATTTCCCGATGCGCAAATCACTGGCTTCTGCATAACCTAACGTGTGCAACGCCTGTTCCACGGCGTGCCCCTGTGGATCAAAAACGGATGGTTTGAGCCAGATGCGAACCTCAACTTCGTACGTTTTCACGTTGGCGACCCCTTTCGCGGTATGCGGTATGCGATGTGTGCTGATTCACAAATCCTCAGGAAATAGCCGTGATGCGCGCGTAAACCTCTTGATACGCGTCTTCGACATTCCCCAAATCTTGACGGAATCTATCCTTGTCTAACTTTTTGCGCGTCTCCATATCCCACAAGCGACAAGTGTCGGGAGAAATCTCGTCGGCGAGGACAATGTCCCCGTCGCTCGTCTTTCCGAACTCAAGCTTAAAATCCACCAGAATCAATTGGCATGCGGCGAACTTGGCCTGTAGAAGCTCATTGATGCGAAGCGCCTGCGCCCGAAGCGCGTCTAGTTCCGATGCGGTGGCAAGGTTAAGGGCGAGCGCGTGATCGTCTGTAATCAGCGGATCTCCCAATTCGTCGTCTTTCAGATAGAACTCGACGATGGGCCGAGGCAGCGGCGTGCTCTCCGGGACACCAAGCCGCTTCGAGAAGCTCCCAGCGGCAAGATTGCGGACGACCACTTCAATCGGGACAATATCGACTTTTTTCACCAGCGTCTCGCGCTCTGAAATCTGTTCTATCAGGTGCGTCGGTACGCCGTTCTCCGACAGATAGGCAAACAAGAGATTGCTCATCTGGTTGTTGATGGCGCCCTTGCCGACAATCTGTCCGCGTTTGACCCCGTTAAACGCCGTGGCGTCGTCCTTGTAGGAGACCTTCACCACATCAGCCTTGTCCGTCGCGTAAACCTTCTTCGCCTTTCCTTCGTACAGCAGCGTCTCCACCGTCATCTAATCGCTCCCCTTCAATGTGAAAGCCAGATTCGAGTATTACAGGCCGAGCCGTTCAAAAATCGTATCCACGTGCTTGATGTGCCAACTTGGGTCAAAACAATCGTCAATCTCCGTTGGTGACAAATAGGTTCGCACCGTTTCCGAACTCGAGACCAGCTCTTTGAACGACGTTCCTTCTTCCCACGCCTGCATCGCCAAAGGCTGAACCGTATCATAGGCGGCTTCACGCGACAGCCCCTTGTCAATCAAAGCCGTGAGCACCCGCTGCGAAAAGACGAGCCCATGTGTCCTATCCATATTGCGGCGCATATTTTCCGGATAGACATGCAAATCTGTGAGAATTCGATTCATCCGGTTGAGCAAGTAGTCCACGAGAATCGTGGCATCTGGCAAAATCACGCGTTCGACGGAAGAGTGGCTGATGTCGCGTTCGTGCCACAAGACGACGTCCTCCAACGCCGGCACGACATACCCTCGCAACACGCGCGCCAGTCCGGAAATCTGCTCGCAGGAAACCGGGTTGCGCTTGTGCGGCATAGCGGACGAACCTTTCTGACCCTTGTAGAACGGTTCCTCCAATTCACGGACTTCCGACTTTTGCAAACCGCGAATCTCCGTCGCAATTTTGTCGAGCGTCGTGCCAATCAACGACAACGTGAACATAAACTCCGCATGCCTGTCTCGCTGCAACGTCTGCGTACTAATAGGCGCCGGTTTCAAGCCAAGGCGCGTGCATACCTTCTCTTCAATGCGCGGATCGACATTTGCATACGTGCCGACCGCACCCGAGATCTTGCCATACCGCATGCGTTCACACGCGGCGTCAAACCGCTCGAGGTCGCGTGTCAGTTCGGCGTACCAGAGCGCGGCCTTCAGGCCGAAGGTCGTCGGTTCCGCATGCACGCCGTGCGTACGCCCCATCATCACCGTGAACTTGTGCGCTTGCGCCAGCTTCTTCACCGTTGACAACAGCGTCTCCAAATCGTTTCGGATAAGCGCCATCGGCTCGAGCAATTGGGCGCAAAGCGCAGTGTCGACGACGTCTGTAGAAGTCAAACCGTAGTGAACCCACTTTTTCTCCTCACCCAGTGACTCGGAAACAGCACGAGTGAAGGCAACCACGTCGTGGCGCGTCTCCCGCTCGATTTCGAGTACCCGGTCGACGTCGAACTTGGCATTCTGTCGAATCTTTTTGGCGTCTTCCGTCGGGATGACACCCAGTTCCGCCCATGCTTCCACCGCCAGAATTTCAACTTCGAGCCACCATTTCATTCGGGCTTCCAATGTCCATAAGCGCGCCATTTCAGGTCTACTGTAGCGATCAATCAAAGTTGGTCCTCCTCTTTCTCACTTCAACTTCATCTTAACACGAATCGCGCAGAATCCGAACGTTGAATTTAAATTTATAAAAAACGTTCGGATTCTGCGGCGGATTCAGCGAAAAAGAATCGGCGCCTGCGGTTGTCCCTCGCAAAACGCCGAATTCTCCCCTCGCTTAGCTCACGTAGAACACGTAACGCCAAATCGCGAGAATGACGATGATGTACATTAACCAGTGAATCTTCACGTGCTCGCGGCGGAAGATCATCTGAATCAATCCGATGATGACAAACGATGCAAACCCAACAGCAATGCCATTGCTGATGCTATAAGTCAGCGGCATCGCGATAATCGTCAAAAACGCCGGCAGTGCGATGCCGATGTTCTCCCACTCGATGTTGCGAACCGCGCCCATCATCAACACGCCGACGATGATCAGCGCCGGTGCCGTCGCCTGATCGGGAATGACCAGCGCAATCGGCGCCAGGATGAGCGCAATCCAAAACAAGATGCCGGTGGTGACTGCCGTCAGGCCTGTGCGGCCGCCAGCGGCGACGCCGGATCCGCTCTCGACGAACGCCGTAATGGTACTCGTCCCCAGCAACGCACCGATGCTGACGCCAAACGCGTCCACCAGCATGGCGCGACCCAGCCGCTTGTACCCTGTGTCCCCTTCCAACAGCCCAGCCTTGCTCGCCGTACCGACGAGCGTGCCAAACGTGTCGAACATCTCTACGAACGTAAACGTGAACAGTGCGCTCACTAACCCGTAGTGCCAAATGCCGGTCAGACTGAGGGAGCCGACTTCAAGACCACTGAAGTTCGGCAGCCACGAGCCGTGCAGGCCTGAGAGCGACGTAACGCCCATCGGGATACCAATTAATGTCGTAATAATAATGCCGATAATCATGGCACCTGGAATGCGCAGCGCCATTAAGGCGCCAATCAACAACACGCCAATCAGTGTCAAATCCGTCTGCGGGCTGTGCAACGACCCTAAGTTCGGCTGCCAGCTGTAGTTGTCAATGATGTCATTCGGCTTATAGGTCGCATTTTGCGCGCCCGTGAACGACATCGAGATGAGATCGCCATCTTTAAAACCAATCATCGTGATAAACAGACCGATACCGACGGTGATAGCCGCCTTGAGCGAATCTGGTACCGCGACGACGAGCAATTGCCGAATGCGAGTCAGCGTCAAAATAATAAAGACAATACCGGAGATAAAGACGGCGCCCAGTGCGTCCTGCCACGGCATATGGCCTGGTCCGTGGCCATTTTGCGCCGCAATGACGGCAAAATATGCGTTCAACCCCATACCTGGCGCCAGCGCGATTGGGTAATTGACAAACAAACCCATCAGCAGTGTGACGAGGCCCGACGCGACACAAGTCGCGAAGAAGACCGCCCGTTCGTCCATCCCCGTGCCAGAGAGGATACTTGGATTCAAAAAGATGATGTATGCCATCGCCATGAACGTCGTGATGCCCGCGACGATTTCACGGCCGACGGTGGTGTTGTTCGCGCGAAGGCGGAACAGTCGTCCCAATACCCCTTGCTCTTCTATGTGCTCTTGATTTACGGCCAAGAAACTTTGCCTCCCCTAACGGATCCCCGTGGTCTCTTTATTCCCACTCAATGGTGGCTGGTGGCTTCGACGTAATGTCGTACACTACGCGATTGATGCCATCCACTTCGTTGACGATGCGCGTGGAGATGCGCGCCAGAACGTCCCAAGGTATGCGGGCGAAGTCCGCTGTCATGCCCTCCTGCGATACCACAGCCCGAATGGCAAGCGTAAATGCGTACGTCCGCTCGTCACCCATGACGCCGACGGTCTGATTGCTCGTCAACACCGTGAAGTACTGCCAAATTTCGCGATCTAACCCAGCTTGCGCAATTTCCTGGCGCAGAATGTAATCGGACTCGCGGACAATCGCGAGTTTCTCTTCTGTGATGTCCCCCATCACCCGAATGGCGAGTCCTGGACCAGGAAACGGCTGGCGCCAGACCAATTCACTCGGAAGCCCCAGCTCTTCGCCGAGTCGTCGCACTTCATCCTTAAACAGTTCCTTGAGCGGCTCGATAATCTCGAACTGCACATCCTCGGGCAATCCACCGACGTTGTGATGCGACTTGATGGTCGCGGCAGTCTTCGTTCCGCTCTCGACGATGTCCGTATACAGTGTGCCCTGCACTAGGTAAGCAAAGGGGCCCAGTCTGTCGGATTCCGCCTCGAATACGCGGATGAACTCTTCGCCGATGATCTTCCGCTTGCGCTCAGGATCTGATACGCCGCGGAGCTTGCCAAGAAATCGTTCAGATGCGTCAACCCGCACGACGTCGATACCCAACTGGCCGCCCAGATTTTCCATCACCGCGTCCGATTCGCCTTTGCGCAGGAGGCCGTGATCGACAAAGACAGCGGTGAGTTGGTGCCCGATTGCGCGATGGACAAGGGCTGCCGCCACGGAGGAATCGACCCCACCAGACAGCGCGCACAACACGCGTTTGTCGCCAACCGCTTCGCGAATCTTATCCACCGATTCACTAATCAGGTTCTGCATGGTCCAATCGCCCTTGCAACCGCAGATGTCAAAGACGAACTGGCGCAGTTGCTCCATGCCGTGAACGCTGTGATGCACTTCCGGGTGATATTGCACCGCGTAAACAGCTTTGTCCGGTGCGCTCATCGCCGAAACTGTGCCGCTGGTGGTTTTGGCATCCAGCTGAAACCCTTCCGGCACGTGCGTGACGACGTCGCTATGGCTCATCCACACTGGCTGCAGCGTGGGCTGTCCTGCGAACAACTTGGAAGCGCCCGGTTGGACTTCCAGATCTGCGCGCCCGTACTCACGAACTGCACCACGCGCGACATCGGCGTGAAAGGTGTGCGCAATCAACTGCATCCCGTAACAAATGCCGAGAACGGGGACACCTAAGTCGAAAACCGCCGGGTCCACCATCGGCGCATCCTCCGCAAAAACGCTCTTCGGGCCACCTGAGAAGATGATTCCCTTGAGGTTTTTGGCACGCAGTTCGCTAGCGGACACATCGTGCGGTAGCAATTCGGAAAATACGTTGAGTTCGCGGATTCGTCGCGCGATAAGCTGGTTGTACTGGCCGCCGAAATCAAGGACGACGACGACTTCATGCTGTGACATGCTGGCACTTCCCTTTCTATTTGGAGGCCCAACCCACGTTGGAACCCCCTTGAGGTGGTTATTTAATGTTCAACTGCAACAAAAAAGGCCGCCTTCGTGGTCTGTTTTCCTAGGTTGCCCATAGGGTTCCCAGAAAAATGGAAAAACAGATACGAAGGTCGGCCTTTTCGCAAACGACGGCCACAACCAGGCAGCAATAGAAAAGCTGCCGAGCTCGCTGGACGCAGCTTGGCGCAATTGATAATGAAAAACCGACCTCGTAGTCAGGCAATTTAAGGTTGCCCGGTAGAGACTGCCAGGCCATATCCCCGGCATTATACGAGTCTCCAAATTACGCACTCATTCTACCTGTGCGGCTCTATGTCGTCAATTGGAGATTTGTGTCGGCTTTTCGACTGATAGAGTAGACGCAGCCATTTCATGCTCGTCTGTTGCATGGTCGCTGCGTCCGATCCGCTGATTTCCCCACCCCCATACAACACGCGTTCAACCGTTTGCACCCAGTTCTGATATTCTTCCTGCGCAATGCCAGCGCGCGCAGCAAACGACCACAACTCCCGGACGGTCAGCGACTGTTTCAACTGGTATTTGCGACGCAAGGCACGCAGCAAAAGGGCGTATACGCGAGCAAAGGTCCGCAATGGATCACGCCCCCACTGACGCTCCAACCGCGCATACAGCATCCGGCGCCGCCAAACCATCATGACGACTGCTGCGGCGACCACCGCGCCCACGGCCACCCACAGCGCGACGCGCCCCACAACGACGGCGATGTGCAACCAATTGCCACCTTGACCGCCTTGCTGAACATCCGGCTGCTCCGGGTGTTGCGGCGGCGTCTGAGGTTTAGCAGGCGTCGGCGCAGGCGTTGACGAATCTGGTGTCGTACTTCCCGCATCCTTCGGGGCGGCAAAAGGCATCTGAAAGTTTGGCGTCGGGTCAAACGGGATCCAACCGTACGCGGGAAAATACACCTCTACCCAAGAATGCGCATCGTCGTTGGTAATGGTGTAGCTGTTGAGGTTCGTCGATGTATTCCCGTAGTCTGGGGTCCCTGCAGCATAGCCAGTCACCCATCGCGTCGGCACGCCAAGCGTGCGCAACATCACGGCCAGCGCGGAGGAGAAGTTGTTGCAATACCCAACCTTACTCTGGAAGAGAAATTGCGCCACGTAATCCTGGTGTGGCCCGGGTACAGGCACACCGGAGGTCTGATAGGTATAGTTGTCCTGCAAGTATTCAATCAGCGCAGAAACCGCCCCATACTCCGTCTTGGCACCGGCTTGCGCAACGACCTGTTGCGCAAGGGCCTTCACGTCGGCTGGGAGGCTAGTGGGCAACTCCAAGTCGGCATCCTGGATGTTCTTTGGCGCCTGCGACGCGACGCGGACAACAGGCGTCGTATCCTTCTCCAACTCCTCATATGGCGCCCGCAATTCCTCTACCTTGATCTGATAGATTTGCCCTTTGTGCAGCTTTGGCGCATGAATATTCCCCTGTACATAATCGACGGAAAACGCTCCATTATAAGCGCCTGGCAGCCAGAGTACATTGTCGATACGGTATCCTCCAAAGAGATCGCTCGTATCGACGCTATCCGATTCAACGGTGATTGTCTCATCAAAAGAGACCGTCGGCAGGTCGTGAAACGTATAGCCCTCAACGCCTGAAATCTTGTGTCCAACCGTCTGCTCGGCCATTTGGACATCGGTCAGCGGCGCATAGGACACCCAACCCTTCCCAGTGTAATCGGTCAGCGTCTGTCCTCTTATGTAAGTCGGGTACGGACTTTCTACGCCGAGAACCGGGGTGTTATTTGTGACAAACGATCCGCCCAGATGACTATTATCCAGTTGGTAACCAATCGTCTGCACGCCAGTGCCTCCACCGGAGGCTGTACGATGAAACGGATTGGGCCACACTGCAGGGGATTTTGGTGTCGTGAACCCGACCAGCAGACAAAGTGCCAAAAGTCCGAGAACGGGCGTGTAAAAGCGGATGCCGACCCTTGACTTGTCCGCGGCAAACGCGCGCACGCGCCGCAGTTGGTTCAGTCCCAGAATGGCCAAGAAAATCATTGAAACCACGACGAGCGCGACATTCGGCTGAACATTCGTATTGCCGTCAATCGCCCCCAATACGACAAGGGCGAGCACGTTGTAGAACATCCACAGGCGCAATCGATGGCTGGCGTAAGTGACCAGCCAAAAGACGACAGCGAGGCTACACACAAACAACCCAGTCTGTAGGGGATCTTGCAGGCCGCCGCCGCTGATTGCCGCCACTGCCTGACGAACGAGCATGGCAGGCATGTGAATCAGCGAGAATCCCAGCGAATCCCCATCTGGGCGCCAAAAATAAACCACGTATCCATAGCAGGCGATAAGCGCACCAAGCACATGCGCCCACCAGCGATTGACAATGGCCGCCACCACAAAGACGAGCAGCGGAAAGAGAAACGTCTTGGGGCCGTTCAGCAAGCCCAAGTTCGCCACAGGTCCAAAAAAACTTTCCAACCAGAGTGCACACAAGAGTGCGTGAACGGTCCGCTCGATGGTTTTAGTGTGACGAAACCGTCGCACCAGACACACCTCCTCTGCGCAAGAAGGATAGTTGATCGACATTGCGGATGAGATATACCGGTATGCCAGCAGCCGACAGCCGTTCGTACCCCAAGCGCTTTGCGTCTGTCAGCCGCTCTTCCGTCACGGGCACAAACAGTTGCACGCGCCCCTGCCGCATGAGGTGCGAAAGTGCCACCGCCATAGGCTGATCAAGCCTTGGCGAAACGACCACGAACATGGTTCCCCGGTTGGCATCGTCGGCGATGCGCTGCAGAAACGACAAGATATCGCGCGGACTTTGCGGCTGCATCGCTGCGAGCGTCTCCAGACAGCGTGCGAGCAGCGCGACATCGAGACCCGCCGGAAAAGACAGGTACGGATCTGCCGGGACCACCATGCCAAACTTGCGATGGTTGTCATACGCATTGCGAATGAGTGAAGCTGTTATCGACATCGCGACATCGAACTTAAGAGACCCGTGCGCATCCCCCGCGTACGATGCCGTCGTGTTGTCCGGAATAAACATAAACTCCGAGGTCACATGCTGCTCAAATTCCTTTGCCAACAACATGCCGCGTCTCGCGGTCATCGGCCAATGGATCCGGTTCAACTTATCACCGCGCACAAACTCGCGAACGCCAATGACGTTGCTGGACTCCTCACTCCTGCGATTGGTCGGCTGGCGTTCACCGTACTCATCGAGTGCCGTACCTGTCCAACCACGCACAGGCACGACTTTCGGGTAGACAATGATGCGCTCTGGCTGCTCAAATGTGCGATGTACGCGTACAAAGCCAAGCAAGTCCCCTGTTTCCACCGTCATCTCCGTCAATTCATAGACGCCACGCGGAAGTTGGTAAACGGTATACGCGTAGTCTATGGCGCGCCGCCAAAGCGGTACGTGAATCCGGTCGAGACCGGATGTCTGAAACAACCAGCGATACGGCAGTTGCTCGTGAATGCGCAACCAAAACAGCGGCCACATCGCCTGTCGCTCCACCAATACACGGACTTGTAAACTCTGCCCTGCCGTCAACCGATGCGCCGGTACGTACCTTTGAACCCGCATCCCCACCAACGACGCTGAAAGGGTCAACCACTCGTATGCCGCCAGGGCCAAACAGAAGTAGAACAAAAACCAGGCGAAAAAACCGCCAGTGACCATCCCAAAGTAGAAGAGGCCCACCATCACGAGAACCGTAATGAATGCAGTGAGACCAACACGCACTCGCATCAGGGCAGCGCTCCTTGCGTCGTTGGAACAGGAACTACATTCAGCAACTGGTTGACCACCGTATCGACACCCACGCCCGACAATCGGGCATCGGCCGTCAACAGCAAGCGATGGCCCAGTACATAGGGCGCCAAAAAGCGCACGTCGTCTGGTATGACATACGTACGATTCGAGATAAACGCCAACGCTTGCGCCGCGCGAAACAACGCGAGACTCGCTCGTGGACTGGCCCCGAGATAGACATCAGTGAGATTTCGCGTCTGTTGCACCAGTGCGACAATATACTTTTGCAGCTCCTCGTCGACGCGCACGTCCCGCACCGAAGTTCGCCACGCCAAAATTTCCTTTGGATCCACCACAGCATCTATCTCATCAATCGGGTGGCGGCGCTGTTGCCCCTTGAGAATCTGCAGCTCCTCTTCAACGGATGGGTAGCCCATTTGGAACTTCAACAGGAACCTGTCCAACTGCGCCTCTGGAAGGGGAAAAGTTCCCTCAAACTCAATCGGGTTTTCGGTGGCAAGAACAAAGAATGGCGCAGGCAGCGCATACGTTTCCCCATCGGCTGTCACGCTGTGCTCCTCCAGCGCCTGCAAGAGGGCGGATTGGGTCTTGGGCGAAGTCCGGTTGATTTCGTCCGCTAAAACCACTTGCCCGAAAATCGGACCCGGGCGAAACTCGAACGACTGCGTCTTCTGATTGTAAATCGAAACGCCCGTTACATCGGAGGGCAATAGGTCCGGCGTGAATTGGATTCGGCGAAAGTGGCACCCCAGGGTTTTTGCGGTCGCCCGCACCAACATCGTCTTCCCCACGCCCGGAACATCTTCAATCAGACAATGTCCCCCGGCTAACAGCGCCGTCAACACAAGGCGGATCACTTCGTCCTTGCCAACAATCACCTTGCGAATGTTTTGAATGACCGGCTCAACTTTTGGATTCCACTCATCAAACGTGATAGCTGTATTTATCTCAGTCACACTTCCGACCCCTATCCGACATGTTTTGTCTGCGAAATGCTGTGTGCTTTGTCGACGACATACCCAAATAAGTTACATCCACGTAGTCTTTGTGCTCTATCCTACCAAATTGCTAGTTTACAAGCTATGGAAGATTGACAACAGATAGGGAATTGGTTCAAGAGGATGGATGGTCAGCACGATGCCGCTGGCAAAGGCGGATGCTGAATAGGATCGTCCTACCGCCTTGCCCGCAACCACATTTGAAAACAGGTCACTTTTGGATCACGACTGGCGTACCGATTTTGACAAGTTGATAGAGTTTCTTCGCGGCTTTGATAGGCAGTTCGACACACCCATTGCTCTGAGGATAGCCATACGTTTTGCGCGGATATCCGTGAATCGCCGTGTTCCCAACTAAATCCATCACATAAGGCACGCCCTTGATGTGATAAGTCTCTCCGTCCGGGTCTGTGCCGCTCATCGTGGCAGATAGCTCTTTCGCGTGAATGTAATACTGACCTGGTGCAGTGGCGGCTCCCGTAACCCCTGTATTACATAGCGACTTAAAAATCTGCTTGCCATTTTTATAAAGCGTTAACGTTTCCGGCGACGTTTCGCGAACAACCACTTGCTCATCGCTGGCCACAATAAATGGGCGTTCGATAGAAGTGTCCTGTAAGTACTGCCCCGTCTTGCTCACAGGTCCTTGTGGCCCACCAGCAAGCGTCATCTGTACGGTTTCCGTCGGCGGCAATGGCTTGTCCGGTATAAATTCCGCGGTCGTGGGGCTCGTCCACTCAACTTTGCCTTGCACATTCGGAGTAAAATGGATATCCTGAGTCAATTGTGATGGATTTGCGACAGGTGCGCTAAACGTAAATGTAAATGGCCCTTGGGCTGGCACGTTAAATTGCCACACCCCTGGATTCGTCGTCACCGTCAGCGGTGCAGCGGTTTCCCCCTGCAGTGTCACCGCTTTGCGAAGCGGCTTTGATTCAGGTCCAGTGGCTTGCTTCACCAGAATTTGATAGGTAGTTCCTTGCGCGAGCGCTGCAGGCACCCAAACATCGGTCGACGGTTTCTTCAGCGCCGTGTGGTGTACCGTTTTGCCTTGTTCCCAAGTAATCTGCGAGACAGGGTGATTAAACGCAAGTTCGACACCCTTTATCGCGTTGACCGCGACGACGCGGCCATATTTCAATTGCGGCAACGGTTGCTCCGCCCGCTTAGGGCTGCACCCGACAGTGGCAACACAACTCACGACCACCGCGCCAGCAAGCGCGCACCGAAGAACACGAATAGAATGGATTCCGTCTTTCTGCACTCTCATCACAATCCTTACGCCCACAACCATTCAGCTATCTCTTAAACTATCTGACGACGCACATGGCGTCAATGTTACAGAGAGGGAGGCAACGATGAGCCCCGAGGAACGAATGTCAACGCTGCGCCCCGGCCAAATATTCCGGCACTACAAAGGCGGACTTTACACCTATCACGCCATCGGACGACACAGTGAGACCGAAGAATGGTATGTGGTGTACGCCACGAAGACAGGCGACATCTGGATTCGCCCCTACGACATGTTTTTTGAAACCGTCGAGGTAGACGGCCAGGTGGTTCCACGATTCCAGCCCCTTGCTGACGCTTGATGGGGATAGGCCGCCGACGTGGCGGCCTACGACTGCACTGGCCGGGAGCGCGAGGGCGGCGGGATCGACCGGCGGTGGCGGCCACGGCTGCGATGGCCGGGAGCAACGAGAGCGGCCGGATCGACCGGCGATGGCGGCCACGGTTGCGATGGCTGGGAGCAGCGAGAGCGGCGGGATCGACCGGCGATGGCGGCGGCCACGGCTGCGCTTGCCGGGAGCAGCGAGAGCGGCGGGATCGACCGGCGATGGCGGCGGCCACGGCTGCGATGGCTGGGAGCAGCGAGAGCGGCGGGATCGACCGGCGATGACGGCCGCGGCTGCGCTAGCCGGGAGCAGCGAGAGCGGCCGGATAGACCGGCGATGGCGGCACATAAGACACTAAATCGACCTTATTCATGGAGTTTTGCTGGCCCAAGCCGGTTTAAGACATTTTAAATGCCCTATTTACTCAAAAGCTGCCCGATAAAGGCCAAAACCCGGAGATTAGTGCAGATTTGATGTCTTATTGGCGCCGAAAGAGGCGCGGATGTCTTATTAAGACACTCCGGCCGGCAGTTCCCGGCAGTTCCCGGCAGTTCCCGGCAGTTCCCGGCAGTTCCCGGCAGTTCCCGGCAGTTCCCGGCAGTTCCCGGCAGTTCCCGGCTGTTCCCGGCAGTTCCCGGCAGTTCCCGGCAGTTCCCGGCAGTTCCCGGCAGTCCAGACGCCGCCCACCAACACTCGCGTCCACAGCCGAATTATACTGCTGGTGGATCCTTATCCGACGGTGGACCGCCGCCCTCCCAATCGAAGTACGGGCGATAGCGAATGCCCGAATGAAACCCGATGATGCAATACAGGACCACGAACCCTATCCAGACCAACGAAGAGAGATAGGGAACCAACAATCCGATGAGGCCGAGCAGCCACAACGGGTTCATCCCAAACGCCTTGAACAATCGGGCGTGCCAGCGAATCGCCGCGATGAGGTAGAGGATGAGGGCAATCGCGCAAACGGCGACGCCCACCCAATGCCACAACAAAATCGCGATTCCCCCAACCACGGGCGCCAACAACCACAACCAGTTCCACATCGTCACGCGAGTCGTTCGAAAAAACGGGTATAGGTTCGCAACTGGAATATACGAAAGCCAGGGTAGCGGCACTGTCGCCTTGCGAAACATACAATACTGCGCCGTCGCAAACAGCAGGTACAGGATGACGACGAAGGCGAGATGCAACGCAACGAAGCCAAACATCATGCCAAGCGCGAGATGAAACCCGATATTCGGAGGTAAACCGTTCACATACACCTCTCCTCGCCTGCTACAAGGCGTGTCAGCGGGCAACCAGTCACGAACTCGTGCCACGAGCAAAACATCCATCCCTATGAATATCAACTATCATATAGCATATCATACAAAATCAACCACATGGACTGTGACCAGCCGAGTGGTGTATTTTCGTTTGGTGTCTCGGTTACCGGTTGATAGAGTTCGGGCAGTTCGAAGTCCGCCGTCATTTGTTCCTGGGAGCGGGCCAAATACGCGAATGCTTCCTCGCGATGGCCAAGCAGTGCGTGGCAGATGCCTAACCAAGGCAGGCCCATGCACCACTCTGCCTCCTGCCCCTGTTGTGCATAATATTTATCGTCAACATAGCGAATGACCCCGTGCCGGCGTAAAAGCGTTCCTTCCACGCGCTCGACAATCATCTCCGACATCCAGGCGGGTAACAGCCGATATGGATACACTAAACTGAGCAAGGCCATATCCACTTCTTTGGAAACGCTTTCATAGGGGAGCAATCGGTACAATGCGCAGAGCCCTTGTTGAATCGCTTCCCACGGGACGTCGACGAACGGGCGAATCGCTAATAGCCCCGCTACGCAGGCGCCTATACTGCTCGCATGTATTTCCCGGTTCTCTTCCCACATGCCGTTGTCGGCGTCGTGCCAGTATTCCAGCGTGATCAAATACGAAACAAGTAGCGTGAGAATCGATTTGTCCTCGTCGTCCCGCAGCATCGCTCGACCCTGTCGCAAACCTTCGCCAACGCCGAACAAAAAGGCGCCGATTGCGTCGTTCTGCGCGTTGCCCCAGGGTTCGTGGACTTCCTCCAGCGTGTCCGCTGTGTAGCGTGGATGAATGTACTCGAATGCCTCATGCGGCTTATGGGTTGCATGGTACGCTAATTTCCACTTGTACTTGCGGAAAATATCGAACAGACAGTGGTACGTCTCCTCAAATCGTGAATTGTCGCGATGGATGTCCGACAGCGCCATATAACAAACATCTCGAATCCAAACATAATGGTACGTGTTTGAAGGGCTTGCCACATAAAGGCCATTTGCCAGCCGTAGCGTATCTAAAACCTGCTGCACTTGGTCTCGCATGAAACACCCTCCTCTCCCCATCAGTTTAGACAGGGAGTTGGGAGGGTGTGATCAAAATGGGCCCATGTCTTAGTGGACCGCGACTTCGACCGGGAGATTGACATGCACACAGCCGTTAATCATGTCAATTTGTGTCTGATAGTACTGCTGCAGCGTTCCGACGTCCGACCAATACCCAGTCGCGACGTGTCCGTTCAATGGGATGCCTTTGCGAAGGAGGGCCGGAAATAGTTCACGGCCAAAATCATACGGCCGATCCGGCGGGACAAAATGGAGGATTTCTGGTTCAAGAATGTAGATCCCAGTATTCACAAAATAAGACCTATCCCGATCCCACACATCCGGTTTCTCTTCGAACCGGGTGATATTCGCGTTGGCGTCAAACTCGACGACGCCGTAACCCAGCGGGCATGCCACCTGCGTCAGAACCAGGGTAGCCAATGCACGGCTGCGACGATGGCTTTGCATGGCCTCGGAGAGGTCAAAATCCGTCAAGCCGTCGCCACTCATCACAATGAAGGTCTGGTCGAGGTGCTCATGCAACGCTCGGATACCACCTGCTGTACCTAAGGGAACAGGCTCATCCTGATAACGAATCTGGACACCCCATGCACGGCCGTCACCGAAGTAGTTACGAATTGCGTCCGCCAGATAACAAACGGTAATGGTAATATCGTCAAATCCATATTTGGCGAGCAGTTCCACAATGTACTCCATTGTGGGCCTATCAAGCAGTTTCAACATCGGCTTTGGCAGCAGCTTCGTCAAAGGTTGTAAACGGGTCCCCTTACCCCCAGCCATGATGACAGCCTTCATATCCAGCCCCCTTATCGTCTCGTGAAATCTTGTGATGTGGCAGTATATCAATTTCCCCTTCGCACTATGACGGGCGTATGCGCTTTCATACAAATAAAAATCAGAAAATTATATGATCTAGCTATACGCTGATTCGTTACGCTGGAATTGTAAGGGCATAAAAAAATGCACAGGGCAGCGCCTGTGCATGACCATCATGTTGCCCGGTCGGTTTTCGTCACATGTCACGGACTCGTCACGGTGTCCGCCTTAGCCGGAGCGGAGGCGCTGTGATAGACACCCGCCGTTTGCCGGGCAATGTTTTGCCAGTCAAACCGATGCAGCGCCCGTTTTGCGTTGTCAGCCAATTGTGCCGCAAACTGCGGATCTCGCAGCAACCGGCCCACTTGATTCGCAACAGATGCGGCATCGCCGGGGAACGCGGTCAACCCGTTGTGTTCGTGCGAGACGATGTCTGAGAGGCCACCAACGTCCGAAACCACCACGGGTACCCCCGCCGCCATTGCCTCCAACGCCACAATCCCAAACGGTTCATACAAACTTGGGAACACAGCCACCTTTGCCTGCTCCAGTAAGGCATTGCGCGTGTCATCCCCGACAAACCCGAGAAACTCCACGCAATGGGCCAATCCCAAGCGCTGTGCCTGCGCACGCAAATCCTCCAGCATCGGCCCGTGACCGACAATGACAAAGCGCACGTGCGGATTACGGGACACAATCGTCGTGGCCGCCTCCAACAAGACATGGACGCCTTTCTCGCGGACGAGCCGTCCAATAAACAACACCATCGGCGGATCTGACGAGTTCTCCTCACCAAGTGCCGACTTCGTTGAGGACACATCCGATCCGTCCATGCCATGCACATCGGCACCATTCTGTGGTGTATGCCGCAAAAGCGCTGCGTCTACCCCGTTTGGAATCATATGAACTCGATTCTCCTGCAACCCAAACAAATGAGTAACCTCGTGGGCCATATAGCGGCTGCAGACAATCACCTCATCCGCGTCGTTCGTCAACTCCCGTTCAATTTGGTGAATATGTCGCTGAATGTCCGTTTTGATGCCTTGGTTGCGGCCGTGCTCTGTGGCGTGGATGGTCACGACGAGCGGAAGTCCATGGTGCGCCTTCAAAAACCGGGCTGCGTCGGCCACAAGCCAATCATGGGCGTGAATCACATCAAACTGGAGTCCGTCTACCTCTATCAGTTGGAGACACCTCGCCAACATCGCTAGATTCAGTTGAAAGACGAAATGAATAAATGCACCACCATCCGGTTGCGGGACGTGAACGCGGTGCACATGCACCCCTACGACCATTTCGTCGTTGGGGTAACCATTCACCTCGGTCGTCACGACGTGCACTTCACATCCTTGTTGGACCAAGTGTCGGCTCAGATCGTAAACGTGTCGGGCGAGTCCGCCCACCGTCATGGGAGGGAACTCCCATGATAGGAGTAAAATGCGTCGGGCTGGCTGCGACGTTCGTTCATCACTCGGCGCAGCTAAGCGATTTCTGCGAGAACAGAAGTTGCGATAGTCGACATTCGGAAAAATCGGGCTATCGAGTTCCACCTGCTTTAAATAGGCCAAATCAATGTCCGCTTGATCCACCATCTCGCACAGGCGACGGCATCGGTTGACATGGCGCTTCGTCCGCTCAATGGCGTAATCCACTGTCGTTTTGTTGTCCATCATGAACGCAAAATCGCTACTGGCCGCCAGCATCCATTCCCGCACCGCCTGATTCAGCGCGCGGCGCAGGGACAAAGAGGGATTTGGGTTGGCATTCGCAAGTCGCGAAAGTGTCAACTCGCACTCGTGTAAGGCGGGATAAATCCAGTCGTTCGTGCCGTTCAACCAGACGTCACCGTAGCCATCCCTCCCCCACGTCGAGAAATGTAACGTCGTCGTTTGAAAATCGCTATATAGGGCGAGATATTCAGATGGCGTGATCGATTGAATGTCCGCTTGGTCAAAGTGCATTTTGCGAAATAACATGTCGAGAAACACAGGACCCTCATACCACCAGTGTCCAAACAGCTCCATGTCGTACGGCGCGGTCACCACAGGTGCGCGGCCAATCTCCTCTTTCGCACGGGCAATTTGGTACGTGCGGTTGCGCAAAAAATCTTCGGCGTGCATGGCGGCTTTCGCGCGTGCGGCGACGAAATCATAAGGCTGTTTGTCCTCCGTGTGACCCGTGATGCGGTCGTACTTGATCCCTGTGTTCAAGCGGATCCCGTCCTCGCGAAATAAAGGCGCCAACTCATCGGCTGAGCGTTGAAAGCCAATATCGCGGTAATATTCACGGTAATCATAGTCACCTGGATAACCGTACTCCGAGCTCCAAACCTGGTGGGAAGACGACGTGTCGCGCGCGAATGCAGATAACCCCGTCGGCGTCACCACGGGCGCATAAGTGCCAAAGATGGGAGCAGGTGTAGCACTTGTCAATCCATGCGTGTCGATAAACACGTACTGAACACCGCAGTCTAGCAAAATCCTGTCTAATCGCGCGTCATATGCACACTCCGGCAGCCACATCCCCCTTGGGCGCGTTCCGAAGTGATGGGCAAATACGTCTACAGCCGTCGCAATCTGCGCACGCAACCCTTCTTCTGTCAGCACGTAAGGAAGGAATGCATGTGTCGCAGCCGACGTGATCAGTTCCACGTGTCCCGCCCTCTGAAGCGCTGCAAAAGCCGGCAGGATATTGCCCGCATGTGCATCAAAAAAGGCGAGCACCTGCTCGAAGCGCTCCCGGTACGCCTTCGCAAGTCCCTGCAACACTGGATTCTCTGCGGTTCTATCACACTCCCTCTCACACAACTGAAGCAGCTTCGTCATGTGCTGACGATAGCGCTGTTGCAGCGCCTGATCTGCAAGCATCGAGATGAGTGGTGACGATAGCGAAATGGTTACACGGAAATCGACACCCTCCGCCGCGAGCGTGTGGAACACTTGCAAAAGCGGGATATACGTCTCCGTCAACGCTTCAAAGAGCCAGCGCTCCTCTATCCTGTTTTCCTCTTCAGGGTGCCGGACGTATGGTAAATGTGCGTGCAGGACCAAGTTGAGATATCCGAGTGTCATTCGCTTCTCTCCTCCGACACATGTACGTGATAGCCGTCGAACGTCGCCTCGTAGGGGTATAGGGCCTCTGTAGGCGACGGGGATCTTAGGTCGCGATGAAACGATGGATTCGATGCAACAGGGGAGAACTGGACACTCGGCAACACGTCACCCGCTTTCGCTGGTGGAAGGTGAATCACACCAGACGAAAGAATACAGAACAGTCTATTTTCAAGGGTTGTCGTAGAAAGATGGAGGATATAATTTCGGCCAGGTGACAGTGAATGCAAGTACCAGTTATCGTCGTCATGCGTTACTGGATGTTGCGACACGAGTGGGGCATTATAGCCGTCGAACCAACAATCCGTCACGTCGTAGACGCACAAAAACAGCGGTAATGATCGCCAGTTGCAGTGAAAATGCGCGCCAAACAACCACTGATAGTGTTCATCGACCTCCCAATAGACGAAAGCGGTGAACGGATCTTTGACCATCGCGACCATCCGGCTACGACCAGCTTTACGCGTCCAGGTGTCGTCATACAGGTTGTCCTTTCCCAAGACATCCACTCCATTTTTTCGTTCACTTCAGAATTTGGCGTCGGTCTAGCGGATGTCATCCGCCATCATCCAGAGCCTAGTCCATACATATGTAAGGAGAGAAGCGTGGATGCCTTTCGGCGCAAAGACCTAACTTGAAACGTTGTGCAGCGCAGCACCGTCTCATGTATGCAGACCTTTGATGTCCCGAGGTGGGCATCGTGCAGTCAGATCGCGACGCGTTAGGAGATTTTCCATTGAACAAATTGACCATTCCGTCTGTCGTCCTGCTCAGTTGCGCGCTCGCAGGATGTGCACCCACTACACAACACACCGCGACAGCGAGCAACGAAACGAAGGCGTTTGTATCCAAACCCAACAACTCAACCAAACAAACAGCTGCTTTACCGGCTGAAAATTCGACCAACACAACCCGCAGGGATGCAAACGCAATGACGCTATCCACTGCCGAACGCGTTCAAATGACAGCCAAGACTGTGAACGCCCAGCACGACAAAATTACGTATCCGCAACTGTCCGGACTCACAAACCAAACTGTCGAATCGAAACTCAATGCCCTACTACAGATAAATCCGGCTCACCTCCAGACCATCGGCCCAGATGACAGCTACACAGCAAACTATCAGGTCGTGTTCCAAGCAGGACCACTCTTGGAGATTGACGAAACAGCCTATGATTATCCGCAAGGCGCCGCGCACGGCGAACCCACCCAGCATATGATTCTGATGAATATGGAGACAGGCGCTACCTATCAAATGGGGGATTTGTTTCGGGCGGGATCGAACTATTTAGACGTACTAAGCCAACAGATTCGACAAGAGGACACAAAATCTATACTCGATAGCAACTTCTCTGGAGTCACTGAAAAAGACGGGTTTTCGATTACACAAACCGGTGTGCGCATATTCTTCGATCCCTACGAGTGGGCCGCCTTTGCCGCCGGATTCCCGACATTCGACATACCGTATGACGCGTTAGAGTCGGTCATCAATTCACAAAGTGATTTGTGGCAAGCCCTGCAGCGCACAGATACGCAACAGGACATCCACGTCCAAACAGAGGACATGAACAAAATCAAATCACTAGGCTATCAACCCTACCGGGTGTCCCCCACAGATGCCGTACCATGGTTCGCACAGAGCAATACGCCACAAGGCACTCCACTATACGCGTTTAGCGCCACCAAAGGCTCAGGAGAGGGAAAACTATTTTTCTTTCTCGGAGAGAAGTACCTTGGCACGGATACCCTAAAAGATCACGCACCGCCGATCAATCTGTACCCGGACGGAAGTGGAGGCATGGTCGGCGAATATTCCACCACCGGCGCGAATGGCGAACTCGAATCATTCACCACCCGGTTTCACTGGAATGGCATGAAACTCACGACAACGCCAAACTTTCCAAGCTCCTTCTCGTAAACCAAATAAAAAGACCCTCGCTTTCGCGCGAGGGTCTTTTACTGCCACCAGGCAGATATTACATCATGCCGCCCATGCCGCCCATGTCAGGCATGGATGGAGCTGCTTTTTCTTTTTCCGGTTTGTCAGCGACTGCTGCTTCCGTCGTGAGGAAGGAAGCAGCTACGCTGGCTGCATTTTGTACAGCAGAACGCGTAACCTTCGCTGGGTCAACGATACCTGCTTGCAGCATGTCTACCCATTCACCGGTTGCAGCGTTGTAGCCGAAGCCAACCTTCTCGTTCTTCAGGCGTTCAACGATGATAGACCCCTCAATACCTGCGTTCTCCGCGATTTGACGGACAGGTGCTTCAAGCGCCTTGCGAACGAGGTTGATACCCGTCAACTCGTCGCCTTCAGCCGTGAGGTTTTCAAGCGACTTGATGACGTTGACGAGCGCCGTACCGCCACCAGGGACGATACCCTCTTCAACTGCTGCACGCGTCGAGTTGAGCGCGTCTTCAATGCGCAACTTGCGTTCTTTCAACTCGGTCTCCGTTGCAGCGCCGACCTTGATCACTGCGACGCCACCAGACAATTTCGCCAGGCGCTCTTGCAGTTTCTCACGGTCGAAGTCAGAGGTGGTCTCTTCGATTTGGTTCTTGATTTGGTTGATGCGAGCGCTAATTTCAGCGCGGTCGCCACTACCATCGACGATGATGGTGTTTTCCTTGCTGACGCGAACCTGACGAGCACGACCCAGTTGCTCAATCGCCGTGTTCTTCAGCTCGAGGCCGAGTTCTTCACTGATGACTTGGCCGCCCGTCAATACAGCGATATCTTGCAGCATTGCCTTACGACGATCACCAAAGCCAGGCGCCTTCACAGCCACAGCGTTGAACGTACCGCGAATCTTGTTGACAACCAAAGTAGCCAACGCTTCGCCTTCAACGTCTTCCGCAATCAAGAGCAGCGGACGGCCGGATTGAACAACGCGTTCCAGCACCGGCAGAATTTCTTGGATGTTGCCGACTTTCTTGTCGGTGATGAGGATGTATGGCTCGTCGAGCACAGCTTCCATCTTGTCGGTGTCCGTCACCATGTACGGAGAGATGTAGCCGCGGTCGAATTGCATACCTTCAACGACTTCGAGCTCCGTCGTGAAGCCCTTGGATTCTTCAACCGTAATGACGCCGTCGTTGCCGACTTTCTCCATTGCTTCAGCAATCAGCGCACCGATTTCTTCAGCACCTGCGGAGATAGCAGCGACTTGCGCGATGTTCTCACGGCCTTGAACCGGCTTGGAGATGTTTGCAATCTCCGAAACGACAGCTGCTACAGCCTTGTCAATCCCGCGGCGAAGAACCATCGGGTTCGCACCAGCAGCGACGTTCTTCAGACCTTCGCGAATCATCGCTTGCGCGAGAACCGTCGCGGTCGTGGTACCGTCACCAGCGACATCGTTGGTCTTCGTTGCAACTTCTTTCACCAGTTGAGCGCCCATGTTTTCATAAGCGTCTTCCAGTTCGATTTCCTTCGCGATGGTCACACCGTCATTCGTGATGAGCGGGGAACCAAATTTCTTTTCCAACACGACGTTGCGGCCCTTTGGACCAAGGGTTACTTTGACGGCATCAGCCAGTGCATCCACACCTCGCAGCATTGCGCGGCGGGCTTCTTCACCAAAGCGGATTTCCTTTGCCATGTTTCGAACCTCCCTGACCGTATTATGTAGTCGACTTATTTCTCGACGATTGCCAAGATGTCGCTTTCACGCAAAATCAAGACTTCTTCGTTGTCCACTTTAATTTCCGTGCCAGCATACTTGGAGAAGATCACGCGGTCTCCGACTTTTACGTCGAGTTCGAAGCGCTTACCGTCTTCTACTTTACCTGGGCCAACTGCAAGGATTTCGCCTTCTTGCGGCTTTTCCTTTGCATTATCCGGAAGGAAAATGCCACTAGCGGTTTTTTCTTCACGTTCTACTGGACGTACCACAACGCGATCAGCGAGCGGCTTCAGCATGTGAACAACCTCCCTTAAATAGTTCATCAACTTTGTTAGCACTCTCGGTCAGTGAGTGCTAACACCATGGTCTATAATAAATCGTTCCCAAACAGAGTGCAACACGTTTTACAAACTTTTATTATTCGCGCCATATAAGTGGTTGCGTCGTCAAATGTCGAATTAAATCACCGATGTCGGATAGATGAAATTGCGAGAGTTGAACGCGCTCGTCGTGGTGAATGTCGCCTGTCCAACAAACCGCAACGGCCCCCGCGCCAACGCTATCCAGCAACGGGCGCAACTGATTCAAATCGCGCGCGACAAGAACCTTTGGCAATGGGCTGCGCTTGGCCCCTTCGACCACCAGCCAGTCCAGCTGTGCGCCCGTCGAAGCGATGGCGCCGATCATCGTGCGAATCCAGTCGGTGACGTCGGCGTCTTCACTCGCCCAATCGTGCAGCATCCAGCCGCGCCGACTGGCAATCATGGTCCACCGGGCGCCAGCCCGCGCCACTCGTTCCGTATCCGACCCGCGCTTCTCCCAATCCGTCGGATGGTCGGGACTATCGGCGTGGCCATCGTGTTTGATCACGCCGACCCCCGCACCACCACGGCGCAACCAAGCCACCAGCGCTTCGACGACCTGCGTCTTCCCCGCATCTTGGTAACCTACGACGGATATCAGCCGCACATCAGTCATTCAGCCAACCGCCCACGCCGAGCAGCGCGATATCGCGCTTGCGCACGCGCGTGCCAGCCAAGACGCGCGGCAGCAATACATCAAACGAGGTCCTGTCGTCGTGAATCACCGCGCCCGGCAAGCCAAAAATAGCCGCTTTCTCGCGATAGGCGAGCATCAGCATCGAACCGGGAATAATCGGCGTGCCATGCGTCACGACTTCCGTGGCGGCCGTGCGAATCGCACCAGGTGTCCGATCATCCGGATCAACCGACATCCCCCCGGTCACACAGACCAACGTCGCCCCTTGCTCACAAGCAGCTACAATCGCTGCGGCAATGGCCTCTGCATCGTCTCCGACAAACTCCTGGGCAGCCACCTGAATACCGAATTCCGCCAGTTTTTGACGCAATACAGGCCCTGATTTGTCTTCCACGCGGCCGCTTTGAATCTCGCTGCCCGTGGTCACGATGTGTACCCGCTGCGCACGGTAAGGCAACACGTCGATAATGCTGCGCCCACCGTGTGTCTCCTCGGCGATTAACTCGACCGCCCGAATTTTATCAGCGCCAATGACGAGGGGAATGGGTCGGACACTCGCCACCGCTTGCCCCTCGCGCACATGCGTGTAGGGTCGGCGTGTCGAGATAGAAATGTGCTCAATGCTATTCATTGTGGCCACGCGTCGCGCGTCCACCCACAACATCCCATCGTGTTTGGCTCGCAGCACGACCTTGCCTTCCTCGACCTCAGACTGTACGAGTCCATCGCCAGCCAGGGCGTTCGCCATCATCTGGGCCGCATCCTCTTCGTGCAATTCGCCCTCCTCGAGCTCAAGCACGTAAATGTGACGCTTTCCCATATCCAACAGTGTCGGGATATCTTCTTCACGAATGACGTGGCCGCGGCGAAATTGCCGCCCTTTGAAAACACCTGGGACGATTCGCGTCATATCGTGTGCCAACTGTAATCCGACAGCATCTTCGACTTGAACCTCACGACGTTTCAAACGCAGCCCTCCATGCCAACCAAGCTTCATAATCTTCCGGGGTGTGCACAGGTCGGATACGCCACTCCGGCGTCCCGTCTTCCAGTGCAACCGGAATGACGTTCAATCTATCCAATACGCCCATCAACCGCACCTGACCAGCCGCCACCGCATCCACAACCGCCGCAACCGCCCGGTGGCGGTAGCACGCAATCAGCGGTTGAATCCGCCCGTCGCGCACCAGCGCAGCGCCATCGGCGGCTTCAGAAGCCGCAAGCGCCGCATGGCACCGCTGCAGGACGTCGGCGGTGATGCCCGGCAAGTCTCCCGCGACAACCCCAACTGTGTTCGCCTCTTGAACGCGCGCTGACGTAAATACGTGGGCCAGTGCGGTGAGCGGCCCCGACCACGGCACTGCGTCCAATTGCCAGTCAATTTTATTCGCGCAAGATACTGGCAAATGCCGTGCCACCACATCCCTGACTGGCCCTGGCGCATGCGCGACAATCACGCAGTCGCACAGTGACGCCGCAACCGTCAAGACGTGCGCCAAAATCGGCGGCGACAGCGGTGCGCGTGGCAGCAACAGCTTGTCCCCCAAAGGTTGCATCCGGCGGCTTTGGCCACCCGCTACGACGACACAGACGTCGGGTCCCAACAGTTGACCACACCCTCTTCTGTAATCAGGTAATTCAGACGCCTATCGTGTGCAGCAACCGGCAGCGCCGCTCGTACCTGCCGCTGAAATCCAATGCCGACCGTGCAAACGTCCAACGCACCAGCCAGATATCGGTCGTAATAACCCCCACCGTACCCAAGCCGCCAACCTTCCTGGGTAAAACCGAGGCCCGGCACCAACAGAACATCCAACTGTTCCTTTTGCACGGGCAAAGCGTCGGCCGGTGGTTCCAGAATGCCATACGCGCCCGGCACGAGATGATGCGCTTTGTCGACGACGAACATCTCCATGGCGCCAAGCGCCTGGACGCGCGGATAGACGATGCGCCAGCCCCGCTCGCGGAGGCCTGCGAAGCATGCCGACACATCTACTTCACCTCGCACAGCGGCGTACAAACCTATCGTCAGCGGCTTGTCGCACGATTGCCGTGAACGGGCGTACCCCTCGCAAAAATCGAGAACGGCGGCGCAAATCGCCAGCTGTGCCCGATGTCTTTCATTTTCTGTTAAACTCATCCTATCGCGTTTTAACAACTGTCGCAAATGTTCCTTTTCCGCTTCAACAGTCAACAAATTCCCTGCTTCCACCAGAAGATAGCCGGCTCAGGAACCGGCATATGCTTCTGTATCTGGTTGATAGACATTGAGTTTCAAAAAGATCCACGGGGCGCCGACGGTTACCCACCAGCCGATGAGCAAGTCGCGCAAAAGGAGCCATGGCAAAACAGATTCCGTACTTTGTAATCCCCATTGTATCGCAACCATGCCGCCTACGCCGATGACGCCTGCACAAATTCGCTTCCACCAGACTGCTTCAATAGCACTGTGAATGAAACGGCGTTCAATCACAGAGCCGGTGCCGATGGCAAATAGATATGCCGCGTATTCAGCCCCGCGCGGATCATGGTTAAAATAGAACAAGACTGCGGGGAACAGAATGGCAAATGCCAACGCAAAGTGCCACGGAATGCCACGGTAGCTCCACCAGCGTCCAATTTGCCATCCGGCGTAACCGATGATAAGGCCCAACAGCCAGCCGAGCACGACGTCCATCGGCCAGTGCAAGCCTAGGTATACCCTCGATATACCAATCAGCAGGACGAGGGTCAACAGCGCGTAGCGCAGGACTCGTGTCGGAAGATACCGAACGAGGGACGCCCACAAGGTTATCGTCCCCTGCGCGTGCCCGCTCGGTGTCGATAAACCTGTCGCGGTGCTCAAATACAGGCTCCGGACGCCAGGGACTCCGATGGGACGAGCAATCTGAATGACCGATTTGAGCCAAGCGTTGAAAAACATGCTTGTCAAAAAGACATACGTCAGTCGCAAGCCAAATTGCCGGCTGAAGGCAAGGAAGACGATAGGTAAGATGATGAGATAGAACGACTCCGTTCCAAGGTAGGACAACACCGTTGCGACTTTGTCCAAAATCGGCGTGTGAAACGATTGAATCCATAGAATGAAGTGATACTGCCAACCAAAGCCAGCGGGCAGCGGAAACGTGTGCGTCGCCATCAGCGCTGTCCTCCTAACGTAGGCCTGTCTAGAATCCCAGTCGCTAGAGTGTATGAGATAAAGGGGAATCGATATGATTGTTTTGCAAGTAAGTCATGTGAAAAAGAGTTATGACACCGTCGATGTCCTCCTCGACGCGTCACTGAGTATCCGCACCGGCGACAAAGTAGGGCTTGTCGGAGGCAATGGTGCCGGCAAGTCGACACTCGTCCGAATCGTCACCGGACAGGAACAACCAGACGCTGGCCAAGTGACCTGGCGCGAAGGCACAACCGTCGGTTATGTGGCACAATTTGTCGATACATCAGAGGATAAAAGCGTATATGCCTTTGTCGCAGAGGCGCGTGCGCACCTCGAGCAAATGGAACAGGAACTCCGGAAATTAGAGCGGCAGATGGCGGATCAAGCTATCTATGAAGACGAAGCTCGCTTCGCACAGGTCAGCACCGCCTACGACACGCTGTCGAGGCGCTTTGAAGACGAAGGCGGCTATGCATGGCAAACCGACATTCGGCGTGTTTTGGCCGGTCTCCAATTCCCGAAGGAAATGCACGACATGCCCGTATCCTCCCTAAGTGGCGGTCAGAAAACCCGATTGTCGCTAGCTCGACTGTTGGCGACTGGCCCGGATTTACTCGTCCTCGACGAGCCGACCAACTACCTCGATACAGAGACGCTCACATGGCTCGAACAGTATTTAAAAGGGTACTCCGGCAGCGTCCTTGTGGTGTCGCACGACCGCTATTTTCTCGATCAAGTCACCACCCACACCGTCGAACTAGCCCAAGGCACGACGACGAGCTATACCGGCAACTACGAGGCATATATGGAGCAAAAGATGGAGGCGCGGTTGCAACAGGCAAAGCAATTCGCCCATCAACAAGAAGAAATCGCGAAATTGGAGACGTTCATCGCCAAGAACCTCGCGCGCGCGTCGACCACCAAACGCGCGCAAAGTCGGCGCAAGATGTTGGAGCGGATGGATCGAATTGAGCAACCCGACACCGACCCTGCCAAGGTACATCTGGCGTTCAGCGCCAACCGCCCGTCTGGGCGCGACGTCCTGCAAGTCAACGACCTGGCAATTGGTTATGGAGAGACCGTTTTGGCGCGAAATGTGTCGTTTCGCCTCGAACGCGGTATGCGGCTGGCTATCCTCGGCCCCAACGGCGTTGGCAAGAGTACGCTAATGAAGACGCTTTTGCACCAATTAAAACCGCTGCACGGGTCCATCGATGTGGGGCAACACGTCCAATTTGGCTATTACGACCAAGAACAGACGGACTTAAATCCGTCCAAAACCGTCCTCAGCCAAGTCTGGGACGAGCACCCCAACATGGACCGGACAACCGTGCGCGGCGCGCTCGCGCAGTTCCTCTTTCGCGGCAGCGACGTGGATAAGCCTGTGTCGGGGTTGAGTGGCGGTGAGCGCAGCCGACTCAATCTCTGTCGGCTCATGCTACAGCGCGCCAACACGCTATTCATGGACGAACCAACCAACCACTTGGATATTCCCAGCAAGGAAGCGCTCGAGAGCGCACTCATCGACTACGACGGGACCTTGCTCTTTATCTCGCATGATCGCTACTTTATCGATGCCATTGCCACACACGTAGGCGTCCTTTCAAAAGACGGCCTGACTCTCTACATCGGCAACTATACCGATTACCGGGAGAAATCAGCGGAAAATGACCGGCTGCAGGACATTGAGGAGAGCACCGCAGCTACAGCGACTGGAAGGGAGGCGCGCCAGGGCCGCAACACGAAAGACACGCGCGGCAATACCGCAAGGGGCAAAGCAACAGGCGAGGTGACAAGGCGCTCGGATGGTGACACAACATCAGCGCACACGTCGGGGGATCACAGCCCTGCGAACGCGCCTCGCCGCCGAATTCGCTCCTCAGATGTGCGCAAAGCACAGGAAGCTGTGGAGCGTTGGGAGCAGATATCCACAACCTGTGAGGTGGAGATGGAACAAGTGGCCACGGCCCTCTCGGAGGCCGCGCAAAATCAAGACCTGGAGCGGATTTACGAGTTAGAGGCCAAGCGAAAAGCGTTGGAAGAACAGCACGAAGAGGCGCTTGTCCGCTGGGAACAGGCTGCCCTGGAATTAGAAGCGTTGGAACAGGCGCTGGCGACGGACGGCGGATGAAGCCGCCCCATCGTCAGCGCGTCATCCACAGTCGAGGTGGACATATCCACACTATACACAGACTTATCCACAGACAAGTTCGGCGGCATTTCGAGGTTTTTCGACGTTTTTCCACAACATCCACAGCTGTGTAAATTCGACTTATACACAAAGCTGTGGATTTCCTCGCTCAAGCCGTTCCCCATCTCGCCATCGAGGTGAGCCGTTACGCCCACGATTGCCAGGTGTCGAGGGACAGTTGTGCGTATGCGTTGAGCGAGAGATCGCTCTCTTTGCCCTGCTGAAAGCGATAATACCCAGCGCTCGCAATCATTGCAGCGTTGTCCGTGCACCAACGAAGCGGCGGGAAGACGACCTCCACCCCAGTCGCCGAAGCGAGCGCGGTAAAGCGGGATCGGAGACCGCGGTTGGCCGCCACACCGCCCGCGACGACGAGCCGCTGGTAGCCCGTGTGGGCGAGCGCCCGCTTTGTCTTCTCCTCCAGCACGTCGATAACCGCGGCCTGAAAGCTCGCACACACGTCCTTTGCATCTATCTCCTCGCGTCGGTTCCGCTGCTTTGTGAGCGCGTTGTTGACGGCCGATTTTAGTCCGCTGAAGCTAAAATCGTAGCCCTCTTCATCCAACAGGCCACGCGGGAACGCATAGGCCTCTTTGTTTCCTTCGTGAGCGAGCTCGTCCACCTTCGGTCCACCCGGGTAGGCAAGCCCAATCAGCCTGGCGACTTTGTCGTAGGCCTCACCGGCGGCATCGTCGCGCGTCCCTCCGAGCTTGGTAAAGCAAAACTGCTCGTCCACCGTCAGCAATTCCGTGTGCCCACCAGACACGACGAGACACAGAAACGGAGGGCGAATCTGCGAATTGAGCGTTGCCGCCGCGACGTGACCGGCGATGTGGTGAACGCCAATCAATGGCTTGCCAGTCGCCAGCGCGTATCCCTTGGCGGCAGAGACGCCGACAAGGAGTGACCCTAACAGCCCTGGGCCGCAAGTCACCGCGATAGCGTCGACGTCATGCCATGTGCAGCCAGCTTCCCGGAACGTCTCATCGACGACGCGCGTGATGTCCTCGACGTGGTGGCGGGAAGCGACTTCCGGAACCACACCGCCAAAAGCGGCGTGAATCTGCATCTGCGTCGCAGTCACCTCGCTGATGAGCTCCCGACCATCTCGAACCAGTGCCGCCGACGTCTCGTCGCAACTTGTCTCAATGCCTAAAATGATCAAATTAGTTCTCCCCCGGCTGTCACTCTGTCCATCGGAGGTAAATCCACCCACATGATGATGGCATCCTCCTTGTTGTCGGTGTAATACCCTTTGCGCAACCCGACGCGCTCGAAACCGTACTTTCTGTACAAGTTCTGCGCCACCGTATTCGAGACGCGCACCTCCAAAGTCATCTTGCGCCCGCCATTGGCAGCACATAAGGACATCAGTGTGCGCAACAACTTGTCGCCTAGTTTGCGGCCGCGATAATCCGGATCTACCGCGATATTCGTCACATGCCCCTCGTCGAGAATCAACCACAAGCCGCCGTAGCCCACCACGCGGCCATCCAGTTCTGCGACCACATAGCGCGCGAGTTTATTCTCTACCAATTCACCAAGAAATGCGGCTCGCGACCACGGCGCCGTAAACGCACGGCGCTCGACTTGCAAGACCTGATCCAGGTCTTGCAGCAACATCCGACGAATGACCACATCTTCTACTGTACTCACGGTCGTTCGCCTCCTTTTTGCCGCGATTCCAGCTTTGCTTCTGCTTCTACAGGCAATGCGTAATAGGGTAAAACGGTGTGGATGCGCTCCCCTTCAAAAACAGGGTACTCGTCACGCAAGGCGAGCCGGAATAACGCGTCTGCAAACCGCGTGGAAACATCTCCCCACGACAGGGGCAACAAGTCCTCCGGAATATTTGTGAGCGCCAACTCCTCAGGTGGAAAGTCGTGAACGAGAACAGCCGGCACGGCAGACGTGTGTGCAGGGACCTGCGCCAGCCAGTCGGCAATCGGTTGAACCTGCGCCTCCGATCTCGACGCCAAACGGCCGCCCACAACCGTAAACCAGGCGCCAAACGCCCGATGGCGCCGCGCGAACAACAGAACCAATACCGAGACTTCCGCCGGCACTGGCAACCCCAACCCCGCCGCCAACGCAATCGCGTCGAGCGTCGGCACCGCCGTAAGCGGCACCTGCAGCGCGTGCGCCATCGCCTTGCCGGTGGCCACCGCCATCCGCACGCCAGTATACGATCCCGGCCCAACCCCCACACCGATTCGCTCCACTTCCCCGGGGTGAAAACCGGCCGACTGCATCACGAACGAAACCGACGGCTGCAACAAGCGCGAATGACCACGCGGTACACGTTGCGTGACTGCCGACAGCAGCGTCCCGTCCAAGCGACCAGCGGCGACCGCCATCGCGTCCGTGGCCGTATCCATCACAATCACGCCCATGCGTCCATCCACTCCTGCAAACGTTGTCGTGCCGCTGCACCTTCGGCGCGAACGCGAAGTTCCCGTGTCGTCGCGCGGATATCGTCATCCACCGCTTGTAAGCCGTGCGCAATGTCCACTGACAAATAGTCGTCTAAATCCGATTCAACGCCGCGCGCCCACTCAATCAACACCACACCAGACCCATCCAGATAATCGTCAAATCCGATTTGCGCCAACGCAGCCGGATGTAAAGTGACCACCTCAGCGGTCGGTTCGTCGTATAACCGATATAAATCCATATGAATCAAGGGCAGCCGCCCTTCATACTCGGCGACGAGCGTAAACGTCGGACTGGTCACAGGTTCCTCGACGCCAAGTCCCTGCGCAATCCCCTGCGCGAAGTGTGTCTTGCCGGCGCCAAGGGGGCCGCCGAGCAACACCACGTCGCCAGCCTGCAATACCCCGCCAAGACATACACCGAAGCGCCTTGTCTCATCTGGGCTCGTCGTTGTCATCAACCATTCGTTTGCCATTGTTGTCTCCCTTTGCGAGCTCACCAAAACGCAGCTTGCGTCCCCGCCGAGCACGCGCCCAAATCACGCATCATCGCGTTTAAAGTGATTGTATCCCTTCGGATCAAGCACTTCCATCTGACCATCCGGCCGCCGCATGACGACGCCATCCCCCTCATCAACGCGACCAATGCGGGTAATCGGCACGTTCATCGCGCTCGCCCCCGCCAAAAGCGTCGCAAACGCCCGATTCGAGGCCGCGCCCACCAACTCGTAGTCTTCTCCGCCGTACAAGGCGTACGACAGTGGATCCCGCTGCACACCACGCGCCAACTCAACGACCTCCGGCAACACTGGCAGCTTGTCTGCGTCAATCACGCACCGCACACCACTCGCCGCCGCAATCTCATTCAGTTCGCTCGCCAGGCCGTCACTCACGTCGTTGAGCGCATGCACGCCCGCTGTGGCACACAGGCTTCCGATGGCAACCCGAGGCTCTGGGCGCTGATGGCGTTCAATCAGGCACGCCTTCGAAATGTCAGACACCGACGTCGCTTCCTGCATCACTTGCAAGCCCGCACTCGATCCGCCGAGCCTCCCCGTGACGAACAGAATATCCCCCGGTCGCGCGCCAGATCTGGGAATCGGGTTCGCTGCCTCCCCGATGACGGTGGTCGTAATGACGAGCGGCCCACTCGTCGAGACGACGTCTCCGCCAATGACATGGCAGCCAAACCGCTCCGTCACTTCCCGGAATCCGTCGTATACCCGCTCCAGTCGCTCGGGCGCCCAGCCACTTGGAATCGCGATGGATACGACGGCGAACTTCGGCTGTCCGCCCATGGCTGCGATATCACTCACCGAAACCGCAAGCGACTTATATCCAAGGTTGTAATCCGTCAAGGTCGTCTCCAAAAAATGAACGCCCTCGACCATCGTATCGGTCGTCACAACAAAAGGCGCACCGCCTGTGCGCACGACGGCCGCGTCGTCCCCGATTCCCAAGAGCACATCCGCGCCTGGTTTTGGCAGTCGCCGGGCAAGCGCTGCAATCAGCCCAAACTCGTCCACCTGAGAAGTTCCTCCTGTCTTCCTGAACCTGCTGTCTATTCCATCATAACAGTGTCAAAAGGCATGTTCGACGCCTCTTGTCCATACATATGAATTTGAGTTGACATTGCGGGGTGCAAATATGGAATACATCATGACGTGGATTCACAGCATCACGTCGAGCATTGTGTCGCTCGGCTATCCAGGCGTCTATATTGCAATGGTCTTGGAGGGACTGGGCATGCCCTTCCCAGGGGACGCGTTTCTCGCGTTTTACGGCTATGCCGTCTCCGAACAGGAGATGAACGGCATAGCCGTGTGGTGTATCGGTTCACTCGGCTACTTCACCGGCGTCTCCATTATCTTTTGGCTCGTGCGCAAGTTCGGCATGCTCGTGCTCAATCCACTCTATCGTATTCACATCTTGAGCCCCGAACGCCTCGACCATACGTCGACCCTGATGCGGCGCTTCAGCCCACTCGTACTGATTCCGGGCCGTTTTCTGCCCGGCATCCGATCCCTCAGCACCTACGCCGCGGCCTTCGTCGACATGCCCTACAGCACCTTTACGGCGTATACCATTGTCGGATCCATCGTCTGGTGCGGCACGTGGATAGGCCTCGGCTTCTGGTTCGGCGAGAATGTCCAAACTTTGCTCAAGCACGTCCAGTCGACCTTGACGTGGGCCACGATTGTCATTGTCCTCCTGGCTCTGCTAGTCTTTATCATAAAGCGACTTCAATCGAAAACGAGGAGTGGGCAATGAGCCGTGCGCGTGGAGTGGTGTGTTCACAACGAAAAACTGGGTGTCCGAAAAACCATTGAGGAAGTCAAACACTGGCTGCAAAGCCAAGAGGCCGCCACCGCAAATCCTCCAGTGGTGGAATTTGAACGCTACGCCTGTGTGGAAGACTGCGCACAATGCGTCCGACAGCCATTCGTCCTCGTGAACCAGCGCGAATCTCTCACCGCCCCCTCCGGCGAAGAACTGACGAAACTGCTCCTTAACCGCATTCACGACCGACACAAACCATAGATTCACCAGGGTACATAGCCATCGTACATGCAAATCGGGTACCCCCAATTGGCCGGGGTACCCGATTCGTCACATTACGCGATAGTCGTCGTGTCCGTCTGCGTCTCCTGCGCAGGCAATGCCTTGACAAGCGCACCTTGCGGGAAGTTGAACACATTCTTGTTGACGATAGTCTGCACCGCGTTGTTCACGGCGCTCGCATCGATTGGTTGTTTCGGATTCGGGATGTTCACGCGGACCTTTTTATTCTGATCCGTCATAAACGACAAGTACAACGAAAACTTTGTCGCCACGTTCCTTCACCTCCCTCTTGCCGCCGCCTCCATACGCGACCTGGTGTCGGCACGCAGGCCGCCACGGCGCTCGCGCGACACAGGCCACTTCCGGCACCGTTCCAGCGTTGCTGAGTGACAAACTCCCGTTACCCACTTACGCGCCTGTCGTCGGTGAGGTGCTCGCAGATGCATCCTGCGTGATAACCACCTGATCCACCCGCGCAATCTGCACGAGCGGCTCACCAATGAGCGCTGCGAGTGCCTGGCCGACGGCGAGCAAGTCGTCGTCTGACGCGTTCATTGCGACATTCGCATAGTTCGTGTTGCGCATCTTCGGTTGACCACTGGCCGTGGTGCCGTTCTGCGTCTGAATTTGCAAAATGCGGCTGACTGGCGTTGTCTGTGCCATTTGTGTCGCCTCCTCTCTGCGCTGTGCGCACAAGAGGAAATGCACCTTCCGCTGGCAAACGGGGACAGGGACTGTGGGGAGCGATGATCGAATGCACAAGCGAGGTGCCGACCGGATCCATGAAGCGGATGACTACGATATCGCATAAGACAAGAAATCTGCGCTATTCCGGAATCGTCGTTATATTGGGAGATTTCAAGGCACCTAAAATACCTTATTTACTCAAAAGCTGCCCGAAAAGGTCAAAAACCCTCGATTAGCGCAGTTTTCATGTCTTATTGGCTCCAAAAACTGCGCGAATGCCTTAATAAGACACCACAAAGACACCACACACGGACATCCACGGGTGCACAGATGTCCAACGGCCCCGTCCGCTACGCAGGTCTCCGCATTATCTACTCACTCCGGCATCCGATGCCAGCATGTGCCGCTTCTCAGACCGCTCGCTCGAAACGCAGAACGTTCCAGTGAGCGGTCTCTGTGAGAAGCGGGACGCTACCTCAGCACAATCAAAAACTGGGCAGCCACATTACTTTCCAACGCCGTTCACCAAGGACATGGGTACATCACTCGACGGGCCAGGCGCCGTTGTCGTTGCACGACCTCCTCGTGTGCCGCTGGTTTGCGAGGTCGCTGTGATGAACTGGGGCACTTGTTCCACGTACCGTTTGGCCTGGGAAGCAAAACCGTTGAGCGCCTGCTGCTCCTGTGCCGACGTGAGTTTCCCATCCTTCACCTGTTCATCTAGCTGCACCTTTAAAGACGCCTCTATCTTGCCAATCAGCGATTGTTCTGAAATACCTTGCTGCTGTGCGACATCGGCAATCGATTCGCCTGCGTGAAAGTCTTTTAGAAGTGTCGCTTCATTGATGCCAAGCGCCGAGGCAACTGTGGCGTAGTCGGGAATCGCACTGCTGATGATCGCGATGCCGCTGGATTCCGAACGAACGTCCAGCGGAACGCTCGATGCCTGCAAGGAGATGGTCTCTGTACTCGTTGTCGTTCTAGAACCTGTGTTCGCAAAAAACGGTAGAAGCACCTGCAAACAGCACGCTTGTCACGACTAAACCGCCCACTACACGACTTGCCACTCTTCCAGCCCATACGGTATTCATGTCCATCACTCCTGTGTTGGGAAATATCTTACGCCGTCCAATGTACATACAATTTGTGGCAATCGCTGAAAGAAAATGTGGAAAAATGATGGCACCACGCGCTCGTAGATAAGGCTTCAGTATAATAAAAATGGTATGAAATCTCGGGAGGTATTTGATGAACGAAACAGTCATCGCCGTTGCGGATGATGATCTTCATATACGTGAACTCGTCGCAGCCTATTTGGAAAAAGAGAATTATCGTACCATCGCGCTGGCGAGCGCAGAGGAAGCTTGGGAGCTTTTAAAGACTACCACGCCCGATATGTGGATTCTCGACATTATGCTTCCGGGAATGGATGGCTACGAATTCTGTATGCGCATACGCGCCGAAGCGGAGGTACCCATCATTTTGATCTCGGCCCGAGACAGCGAAGTCGACAAGGTTTTGGGACTGAATGTCGGTGGCGACGACTACATGGTAAAGCCATTCAGCCCGCGCGAACTGGTCGCCCGGTTGACTAGTAAAGAATTTGGGTTGATGCGGACGTTGATTGAGCACCCAAACCGCCCTTTCAGCAGACAAGAACTGCTGAAAGGGAGACGTAACATGCGGCTGTTCAATCAGATCAACCTAGCTTTTGGCACGCTGCTCGTCGTCGTGTTGACCATCATGGGTATCACGTTTCACTATGTGCTCAGAGACAATCTGGTGTCTGCCCAAGCGAAAAATATGGGGCAACTAGGCATCACGTTGACTCAAACCCCGACGTTAACCGTAGCAAACAGTGCACTGCCCGCGAGTACCACCGTCGTGGCCGTGCCATCGACCACCGTTGCTTCCGTCGTAAACGGCGGCGCGACGAATTCCAACACAACAACACGGACAACGCCAAATGCCCGAGACGGCCAAGCCACTCCCATCTTTTCGACCGCACCAAATGCGTCATTAGTGACCACTCGCAACATTACAAATGGCACGATCACGCTGAAAATGCCACTCCACATCATCTACTCCATAGAGCACTCCCTGTTGATACCGCTCGTCATCGTTCTGTGCGTCGGTGGTGCTGTAGCTTTTTTGCTTAGCTTAATTGTGACAAGAAAACTGGTTCGGCCATTGACGCAACTGCGAAACGAATTGCGGAAGGTAGAAAACCAAAAGTTCTCGCAAGTGCAATTGATTCACGCAGGCGGAGAGATCGGCGAAGTGGCTCAAACCATATTTGAAATGGCGAAGAAATTAGACGCCTATCATCGGGCCCAACGTGAATTTACGCAAAATGCCTCGCATGAGCTAAAAACACCACTCATGTCCATCTCCGGCTATGCGGAAGGCATTCGAGACGAAGTCTTCCAAGGTGACAAAGTGAAAAAGGGATTGGATGTCATCATTCAGGAAAGCAATCGATTGGGGAAAATCGTTGCCGAGATGACGCTCCTGGCTAAGCTGGACAGCGAAGATGGAATTTTTCAATGGTCGTCAGTGAATGTAAAGGATATCGTCTCCGAGACAATTGAACGAATCTATCCATTGCTGACAAAACGAGGCCTGTCTGTGCGTACCACGTTCACCGAGGATGCAGACCAGCAATTGGTGATTCATGCGGACAGGGACAAATTGTTACAGGCGCTCATCAATGTCGTAGGGAATTCCGTCAAATATGCCAAAAGGCAAATCCAGATCAAGGTCAGCTTAATCCGCAACGATATTGAAATCTCCATCACGGATGATGGAGACGGCATTCCAGAGACATTGCTACCACATGTGTTTCATCGTTTCGTCAGAGGGAAAGATGGCGAAACCGGCCTGGGACTGGCGATCTCGAGAGCCATTGTCGAACGTTGCGGTGGCGTCATCACTGCTCAAAACCTCGATACAGGCGGAGCAAACGTGATGATGCGCTTCCCTGTGTCTGCTTGAAAGCGAACGTTTTCGGCATTACGTTGTTGAATCAACCAATCTCCGAAATTCGAATTTGAGTGCAACTGCTACAAATTTGCGCCTCATACGTCTAATGAAGTGTACAGACGAAGTGTACAGAGTGAGGTGATTCATCAACGTGCACAATCCACTGACCGCGCAAGAGTCCATTCGATCATTCTATGAACTGTATTCAGACGATATCTATCGATACGCAAAGCTCACGCTCGGAGATTCAAATGACGCATACGACGTGGTTCAAGAAGTGTTCTTAAGAGCCTTCCGTTCCTGGGATAGTTATCGAGAAACTTCAAGTCCAAGAACGTGGTTAATGTCTATTGCAAGAAATTTTATATTTGATGTCTTTCGGAAGAAGCGGACACAGAGAAAAATTGTAGCTCCATCCGAAATACCAGAAGTTGCAATTCCTGAGTCGAGTGCGGGAATAGCCGTCGTTGCTGGATGTGTGGGTTATCGCGTACACAATGAAAACGCAAAACTGTCACCTAGTCCTGTAACCACTGCTACATCCAACACTGTTCGCCAGCCTTCTAAAAAACCTGATTCACCTTCGACCAAAATAACCAGGGAACAGTGGGATCCAACCGTAAGATTTACGAACGGGGAAGGGAATGTAAAAAAACTCGCGAAGTTTCATGTCACAGTTCCTGAAGTACCAAAAGGGTACAGTATGAAGATGAAATTGTTACAAACAACCGGGTATATCCCGCAACAAGTATGGTTCACGCTCTCAAATGGGAATGAAGAGGAAGACATTACGCTGCAAGAGTTCCCGCGCCCTAGTATCTCTCCGTGGGCGACAGATCCTCTGGGTCCCTCACGAGACGTAAAGACGATTGACATAAATGGAACTTCAGTCACCATGTTATTATCCGTTCACAACACTTACAGTGAATATCGGTTTGTAAGTAACGGCATGTGTTACCAGGTCGAAGGTCCGGTGTCACCTGCCAAACAGGTGATGATCTCGCTAATCCAAACGCCTAAATATCTCAATTAACATCAGAATGTCCCGCAAAAAATGATATGGCGCCCGCCCCACTGAGCGGACGCCAAATTCCTCGTCCTCACGCGTTTGGACCATAATCCGATGCGATAGTCTGATCTACCCCGTTATAAACCTTTGCCGCCCGGAATACCAACGTCAATACGACCGTGACGACGATGTTTAAAATCAATGCCCAAATTCCGGCGTATGCGGACACAGAGGCCCCAAACCAATGAATGGCGTAGGTCGTCGATTTATAACCGGTCGATCCCCACATATAAATGCCGTACAAGATTCCAACCAGCCAGCCAATAAGCAGCGCTCGGCGATGAAACCATCCCGTATACAGCGTGAACACGAGCGCGGGCACCGTTTGAAGGATGAGAATGCCCCCCACTTGCTGCAAAGAGATGGCATACTGCTGCGGGAATCCGAGAATAAACACCAACGCGCCAACCTTGACCAGCAAGGATACCACCTTGGCCACATTCGCCTCGTGTTTTTCCGAGGACTGTTTGTGAAAAAAGGCCCGGTAGATATTGCGCGTAAACAGGTTCGATGCGGCGATCGACATGATGGCGGCAGGGACCAGTGCTCCAATGGCGATCGCGGCGAACGCAAAGCCCGCAAACCACCCTGGAAACTCCTTGAGGAACAGAAGCGGAACGGCCTGGTTGGTGTTGCTCGTGTGAATGCCTACAGCAAGCGCCATCAACCCGAGCAGTGTGATGAGGCCGAGGCCAAATGTATACGCCGGCAGCAGCGCCATGTTCTTCTTGATGGTTCTCCGGCTGTCCGCGCTGAAAATACCCGTTAGCGTATGTGGGTATACATACGCTGCGAGAGCGGATCCCAATGCCAACGTCGCGTACAGCGTAGCACTCTGATTCGGGAGAATTAACGCACCTGGCGGATTGTGCGTCGCCAGTGCAGTTTGCGCCACTGCAAACATGCGATGGAAACCGCCCAGCTTAATAGGAATGACCACCACTGCCACAATGACCGTAATGTAAATCATCAAATCCTTCACAATCGCGATGAGCGCGGGCGCACGCAGCCCACTGGTCAACGTATACAAAGCCAACACGACAAACGCGACGATGAGCGGCCATTCGCCTTGCAGGCCCATGGCGCTGATCACGGCTTGCATGCCGGCCAACTGCAACGCGATGTAGGGCATGACCGCAACAATGCCTGTGACGGCAACGGCCAAGGCCAGCCACCTATCGCCAAAGCGGCCCGCCACGTAATCGGCGGCTGTGACGTAGCCGTGTTTCTTACAAACAGACCACAGTCTTGGAAGGATAAGAAAAAAGATAGGATAGACCACAATTGTATATGGAACCGCGTAAAAAGCCAGTGCGCCCGCTCCGTACATCAACGCCGGCACCGCAATAAACGTATAGGCGGTATAAAAGTCCCCGCCCACCAAAAACCAGGTGACAAGCGTCCCAAACCGCCGTCCCGCGAGTCCCCACTCCTCGATGGAATCGAGGCTGCCCCTGCGCCAACGGGCGGCAAGAAACCCAACGACGGTGACCAAGACAAAAAACGCAATAAAGACGGAAAGCGCAGTCCACTGCATGACAGATGTTCCCCCTTTCCCCTATATGCGGGCTATTCGTTCTTCGTGATGGCATACACAATCAGGGTAATCACCGAACTAATGATGACCCACAACATTTGGTACCAATAGAAAAAGGGAATCCCCCAGAGTTCAGGCGTCTCTGACGAATAAATTGGAGGAATCAGCGTCCCAACGAGTGGCAGCAACAAAAGCAGATACCACCAGCGGCTTCTCCTCTTCTCACCGACCTGATTCACGTCGACACCCCCTTCCCGCAAGCAAGTGGACAACGCTAACAGGAAGCGCTTTCATCTATCCACTTCCGGTTTCGATTATATTGCAAACGCGAATTTCGTCAAACGAGTGGCTGAGCCCATGATGGATGTCAAACCTGAAGGGGTCGGCGCCCAACTGTCCTACGACGGTCGCGCACCGAACCCCACTTCACTCAACGTCGTATGTCTCTGTACATGGGCGCACAGCACTGTGAAACTCGGTGCGTTTCAGCAAGTTGAACAGCAACCCGAATGCACAGAGTGCCGGAATTGTCGCGAGAGGGCTCCCACTGACCAACGGCATTTGAATACTAAAAATCGGGAAGATACCAAGGCCCATCAGCATCGGGTACCCCAGTTGAATGACCAGCAACACCATCAGCGCGATAAACACCTGACGTGCCACCGGATGGCGCAACCTTCTGCCTCGCGTAAAGAGACGACTGATAAACCACAGTGTTCCGAGACCCAAGGCCAGTCCTGCGCTCCAGCCAAACAAGTTCATAAGCTCGGCAAAGGCGAAAGCGCCGTGATCGCTCAATAAAATATATGGGTGAACGCCCACTCCGTGTCCGAACCATCCGGCGTGGCGCACGAGCCACTGCGTCTGGTAGTTCTGGTATCCAATGTCCATGCGGTGATCCGCAGCATGAAAGGGCACGACGAGGCGCTCTAACAGAAAACGGTACAGGTCACCAACGACCATCATCCGATAGCCGACAAATGCTGCAGATACTGCGCCTATGACCGCGACACGCCAGAGCAACCGACCTTGTCGCAATAACACGATAAGCCACGCGCAGTCGAGAATCAGGAGCGATAGATTCGCGCGGCCCAATCCGAACAGCAGTTGTGTTCCCCCTATCACCAGGGCGATTACCCATGCACGCCACCCGACGTGCCACCGCCTATCGGCGAGTAGAATAGCGAGACTCGGTGCCAACGCATAGGGCGCGACCCCAAATACATCAAACCCCCACAACGCCTTGGGACCGTTCACGCGAACGTCACTCCAACCAAATGCAACGGTCGCCAGCATGGGCACAAACACGACAGCGAGAACTGCGGGCATCGACTTTCTCAGATACCTAGGCGATACGAAAAAGAACAACATCCCTAGAGCGACGCCAATCACGTCTACGAAGACACTGCGCCATAATGTCAGTTCACTCTGGGGGCCAGTTGGCATGTCCCGAAGCGTATACAGGGTAACGATAGCACCGAAGATGCAGAGGAAGCCCAACCAGCAAAGAGAGAGCCAATCCACGCGTCGGCGGTGAATTTGCTGAAAGGCGATCCCGAGTTCGTCCGGCGGCCCCAATCGAGCCAGGGCACGCGTCACCGCTTCCTGTTCCGACAAACCACCAGCCAGCTCCTCCTCATAGGCTTCTATAAAATGGTATGTAATGTCCTCGCGAATCAAACGGTGGGCCTCGCGATTCCTCACCTTTTGGCAGACGTCGCGAATATATGTCTCGAGTTCCAAATGTGGCACTTTCCCCATCACGCGAACTCCTCCCCGACAAATTTCTCGACGGCACTGCGAAACGCCCGCCACTCCCGCTTCTTGGTGACCAAATGCGCCCTTCCTTCGTCCGTGATGGCATAATACTTCCGCTTGCGCGAACCCGCCCCACTCGACCAGGATGCGGTCACATAGCCGAGCATCTCAAAATGGTGCAAAATAGGGTACAGTGTACCTTCTTTGAACGCGAGCTCCCCACCACTAACCACCTCAATTTCCTTCATGAGTTCATAGCCATACATAGGCTTGTTCTGCAGCAGAGATAAGACCACGAGTGGGGTGCTCCCCTTGAGTAGCTCTTTGTCCATTCATGTCGCCCCTTATCACTTGGATCACGATGCATCGCATACCGATATATTATACGGAGACTCGCGGATAGTCCAACACTTTATATCCTTGCTGGATGCTTCGTTGACATCAAAGGCGGGCGGGATTGACGCATGGGGATGTGGGGATGTGGGGATGTGGGGATGTGGGGATGTGGGGATGTGGGGATGTGGGGATGTGGGGATGTGGGGCGGCTTGAGGCGGGATGGGGGCGGCGGGATGGAGGGGCGGCGGCGGACGGGCGCAAATCCAGGCAATAAGACAAGTTTCCTGCGCTATTTCGGTCTTTTCTTTATTCCGGCGGCCCTTAAGACAAAATAAATACCCTATTTTCCAAAATGCCGCCGGAAAACCCCATCAAATCGACGAATAGGGTAAATTTCGTGCCTTAAAGTGGCCCAGGAGCCCCTGCGTGTCTTATTAAGACATTCGTGAGGGCTGCCATCGTCTCAAGCGGCACGCCCGGGCCGATCCGGTCACCGCCACGACCGCCTACCGCGCAGCCGCCTCTACGAGCGCGCGGAAGAGGCCGAGCACCGTCTCGTCGTCGCGCCAGAGGTTTTCTGGGTGCCATTGGACCGCGAGCGTGAATGGATCCGCCCCCGTCGACTCGACGCCCTCCACCAGGCCGTCTGGATCCCATGCGACAGCGCGCAGCGACTTTGCGACGTCCTTGACCGCCTGATGGTGGAAGGAGTTGACGCGGATAGACGTCTCGCCGCCGAAGCACGCGGCCAAACGGCTCGCCGCATCAATCTTGACGCGGTGGCTCAGGTGGTTGCGCGGGGCCTTCTGCGAATGCTGTATCTTCCCCTTCCACTGCCGGGGCAAATCCTGATATAACGTGCCACCGAGCGCGACATTGATGACCTGCATGCCACGGCAAATGCCGAGAATCGGCTTACGCTGCGCGCGCATCATTTGAACGAGCGCAATTTCCAGCGCGTCGCGCTGCGCGATGACCTCGCCCAGGCCGTAATGAGGGTCCTGGCCGTAAAGGGCGGGATCGACATCTTCGCCCCCACTCAACACAAGGCCGTCCAGGCGCTTCGCCAGTTCGCCCAGCGCCACCTCGTCCGTGAGATACGGAATGACCACAGGGATACCGTCCACTCGTTCAATTCCAAGCGCGTAGTCATCCGACAAAAAGACGCCTTGGAGCGGCAGGCCAGGCAAAGTGCTTTGGCGTGTCTGGCGCGTACCGGTAAGGCCGATCAATGGTTTTGTCATTTGGATGCCCCCTTGAACACCAAAAGGCCGTTTACTGCCAACTATGCAAATACGCCACCTGTTGGTCTGTCAGCTGGTCAATCGTCACACCCCAGCTCTGCAGACGCATCCTGGCGACTTCCAAATCGAGTTCCCGCGGGATCTTATGCAATCCAGGCGCATAACTGTGCTGGACGACTTCGCGCAACCCGAGCGCCTGCAACGCAAACGTCATATCCATCACCTCTGCCGGATGGCCATCTCCCGCCGCCAAATTGACGAGCCGTCCCTCCGCGATCAGGTAGATGCGGCGGCCGTCCGCAAGCTTGTACTCGTCGATGTTGGGGCGCACCCTGCGCACACTGACTGCGAGCGATTCGAGGTCCGGCTTGCTGACCTCTACGTCAAAGTGGCCCGCGTTGCCGAGAATCGCTCCATCCTTCATCCGCTCCATGGCAGCTTTGTGGATGACGTACTGATTGCCTGTGACGGTGATAAAAAAGTCGCCATGCGCTGCAGCCTCGACAATCGGCATCACAGAAAATCCGTCCATTGCTGCTTCGACGGCGCGAATCGGATCCACCTCGGTAACAATCACCTTTGCCCCCAGGCCCTTCGCACGCATGGCCACACCTTTGCCGCACCAGCCATAGCCGACGACTACGACCGTCTTGCCAGCGATGACCAGATTGGTCGTGCGCATCACGCCGTCCCAAACCGACTGGCCTGTCCCATAGCGGTTGTCGAAGAGGTGCTTACAGTCGGCATCGTTGACCGCAATCATCGGATATTTCAAGATGCCCTCGTCACTCATCGCGCGCAGCCGAATAATCCCCGTCGTCGTCTCCTCGCAGCCGCCGACAATGCGCGCGGCCTGCTCCGGGCGTTCCTGGTGGAGGATGGTGGCGAGGTCGGCCCCGTCGTCAATGAGCGCTATCGGATCGTGATCCAGTACCTCGCGCAAATGCGCCTGATATTCCTCCTGCGTCGCCCCATACCAGCCGAAGGCGGTGACTCCCCGCTTCACCAGACCCGCAACCACGTCGTCCTGTGTGCTGAGCGGGTTGCTCGCGGCAATCGCCACATCTGCACCCCCGGCCTGGACAACCAGCGCCAAATACGCAGTTTTCGCTTCAAGGTGCAAACACATGGAGATGCGCTTGCCGGCAAACGGCTGCGTTTGGCGAAACTGCTCCTCCAATTGGCGCAACAACGGCATGTGCTCCCGCACCCAGTCAATTTTCAACTCGCCTTGCTCGGCGAGTGCAAAGTCCCGAATTTGCGATTTTTCACGTGCTTGGCTCATTCTATAAACTCCTTTTCCCCACACTGAGCGGCGGTTCGGTCAGTCACTCATCATTCAGTACAGACTTTTCTGGCATCTGATGGACAAATTGTACATGAAAAAAGGGCGGATTCACATCCGTCCTTGTTCCGCACGAAGATGCAATTTTAAAAATCTACAAGTCCGAGGCTGATGAGAAGCCCGTCATTGACCATCTTCATCATGGTGTCGTCCAAGTGTGTGATTTTGTCCGTCAAACGTTGCTTGTCGAGCGTGCGCAGCTGTTCCAACAGGACGACCGAATCCCGCTCCAAGCCGTACTTTTGCGCGGGGATCTCGACGTGCGTGGGCAGCTTCGCCTTCTGAATCTGGGCCGTGATAGCCGCCACAATCACCGTGGGACTGAAGCGATTCCCGATGTCGTTCTGAATGATGAGCACCGGGCGAAACCCGCCTTGTTCAGAGCCGACTACGGGTGACAAGTCCGCGAAGAAAATGTCCCCTCGTTTGACGTTCAATCACTTACACCCCGCTTACTAAGCGTTCCACCGTGCCTCCCGCTTCTTGCTCCAACAGAAATGACTCGGAAGCAATCCGCAGATTCAATCCGGCCATTTCTTGATACCCTTGTTGCATCTGTTCACGAATCTCATGTTTACGGTGCGCTGTTACATACATACGCAATGCTTCTCGTACAATTTCACTGCGATTTGCGCTATCCGTTCGAGCAAAGCCATCCACTTGCTCTAGCAACTGCTCCGGAACGTAGACTACCATGCGTTTTTTTCCGGACACGCGCGGCACCTCCACTGCTCTGGTGACACAATTCACATGGGCTATTATAGCTTTCCACCCAGGGCAGGTCAAAGTTTGTAATGAAGAAGTTTTCCAATTGCGGCGCAGCGGTGCCACACCGTGTCAAAAGGTCTATTTAGCGTACAACTTAGGTACCCGCGGATTCACCTGACATGCCATTTCATATGAAATCGTTCCGGCGAGTGACGCCACATCGGACAATGATAACACGTTTCGCTGAACATTGCGCGCCTGCGCAAATGTCTCAACCAACCATGCATCTCGATCCGCTGGCAACCGCGCATTCCACGCTTCTATCGTCCACGCCGCAGGCGGCTCAATTCCGAACAATGTCACAAAGTCTCCGACGCGCGCGGTCGGGATGTGTGAGACGTCAATCATCAATTGGTCCATGCAAACTCGTCCTACCACAGGCGCCAATACCCCGTGTACGAGCACCTTACCGACATTGGAAAGCACTCTTGGATAACCATCAGCATACCCAGCCGCGACCGTCGCTACGCGCATTTCTTTGTTCGCCGTGAAGGTCGCACCATAACCAATCGTCTCACCCGGTGTGACCGTTGCAATCCGCGTGATTGCACTGTAAAAGTGCATCACAGGCTGTAACTCCGGCGCTGGCAACACGTACTCGTCCGGCGAGTAGCCGTACGCCACAATGCCGATACGCACCATGTCGAAGTTCCATTTCGGATTACGCAGGACGCCGCCACTGTTCGAAGCGTGCACACGCGGAACTTGATAGCCTAGCTCGCGCAACTGTCGCGTCATCCCGACAAAGCGTTCTACCTGCTCTACTGCGTGGGCGTCCGACTCCCCATCAGAGCATGCCAAGTGCGTGGAAACGCCGGCCCACTCCATATCCGGTCGCTTGACAATCTGCGCTATCACGACCTTCGCATCCTCGATGGATTTAAACCCCAGTCGATTCATCCCCGTGTCGAACGGCGTATGAACGCGCAACGAACGACTCATTTTCGGAAGTTGCGCGATATCTCCCCACGTATCCGTATAGGAGACATCAATCCTATTCTCCGCTGCGACTGCTAACTCCTGCGGGCCGACGGATCCCAAAATCAGCACCATTCCGTCATACCCACAAGCGCGCACCTGCAGGCCTTCTTCTAGAGAAGCGACACCGACCGCTCTGACGCCTTCCTCCCGCAGCACTTGAATAATCGGCCCGACGCCATGCCCGTACGCATTCGCCTTCACCGTGACTAATAACTCTGTCCCCGCTTGAATTCTCTCTTTGACCACGCGTAAATTATGCGCAAATGCGCGCAAGTCAATCACAGAAAAAGTAGCGCGATACACCGTACCTCCACCCCGTTTCCCTTCAAGTGTAACAAGGTGTGTCTAGTCTGCCTAGCACAAGCGAGAACCGCATTGTGAACAGTATTCGATATCCGCCTGGACTGCGCAGCTGTGATTTTGCCCATTACATGCAAAATTGGGCCCATCTGGGCCCAATTTGTCGTTCTCGCGGGTACCTGTGGATACCCGAACCATTGATCACAGAGAGCAGTCTGTCGCGTGTGAGACCACGCGAGGCGCGTCACGAACGCAAACCTGCAAGCTTACTTGCCGACCTCGCTCAATGTCGAAATCGCAATTTCCTCCAATTGCTGCTGATTGAGGTCATTACTCGTAATGGCATACTCCACGCCGTTGTTCAACCAGGTGAGACTCGTCACGTTGTTCGCATCCGTGAACACGGCTGGGACGCCGTAGAGATCGACCAATTGACCATCCGGATCTCCTTGCGATCCCGGCGTCGGCCGCCACTCTTGCAACAGGTAATGGTGCTCGCCACCGTACTTCAGAACGGCGCTGGTCTCGCTGGGTTCCGACAAGCTCGTCATCTTTGTCCCAAACAAGTTCGGCGGTTCCACGTACCCAAATGCCTGCTCTTCGTCACTCGTCATGGTCGTCTTCGTCTGACTGCTGACCAATGACTGCGGATCAAAATCAGCTTGTTTGAACTGAACGTCTGTCTTAAAGGAGTTGAATTTGAGCGTGACCGCCGCCTTCCCTTCTTTATCCAAAAGTTTCACGGATTTCGGCTGCAGGGTCTTTGCATCTAGCACGACTTGCTGTGTGCTGATGGTACTCGATGCGGGTGTGACTGGCATCGTGTAGATGTACTCCCCTTTGCTCTTGGTCATCTTCGCGTCCTTGTTTGTCGTAATCTGCTTGAGCAGTTGATCATACAGGTAAATCTGACCTTGGTTCTTGGCCCAGTCCCCGTTGAATCGGAAGACCTTTTGAAGCGACGGACTGACGATAAACATACCGTTGTCATTGTGGACAATCACTTGATGCACTTGTTTATCTTGATTTCCAAGCGTGATTTTATAGGTTGTGGGTGACTCGTAGGACACCTGCACAGAGTATGTCTGGGTGTTGTTGTCCATTTGCACCGTCATCGTCGCGTCGCTTTGATAGTTCTTGCTATCTAATTGCTGGGCTTGTGTCTGGATTTTCTGGTTGACCGATTTGCCGGTCGGGACGCCGCAGCCTACGACAACGCCACCCACCAGTCCGAGTGCCAACACGACTGCCGTAACCTTTCGCATAGCCACCTCGCCTTTCTCCGACACACACCATTCAAGTCACACCTCAAGGTCGCTCTCTGCCTCAACCCTGTCGAAAAACGTCAATATTGCGCGGGAAATGTAGTCGATGACATCCGAAGCGGTCGTGCTAATCGGCGTCAGCGCCGCTCCCGCAAGTTCCCCTGCGCAACCGTGCAGCCATGCGCCGAGCGATGCCGCATCGAACGAATCTAAGCCCTGTGCCAACAATCCGCCGATGATCCCCGCCAATACGTCACCGCTACCACCGACAGCCAATGATGCGTCTCCTGTCGGATTGATGCGTACAGCGCCATCCGGTGCAGCAATAATCGTCCGATAGCCTTTGAGCAACACAACAGCACCCGTCGCTCTAGCCAATTCAGACGCCGCCGCCAATCGATGCGCCTGAACGTCTGCAGTGGTCCACCCCAAAAGTTGCGCGCACTCCTTTGGATGAGGCGTGAGTACGAACTGCGGCCCTACGCGCCACAACCCATTCGCCTGTCGCAACCCTGTGAGACCATCCGCATCAATGACACACCGTACCGGTTTTTGCGCCTGCTGGATGATCTCAACGAGACCGTGCAGGTGCTGTGAACTCGCCGCCCCCAATCCGGGGCCATAGACAATGGCGGTACAGTCGTGCAATGCAGACGCCTGGTCACTGACCATGCGCACCACGTAATCCGGTCGAGGTGCATGTGCCAATGGCGCGCCCGTTGCGAGAATCACGAGTCCTGCACCGGCCCTCGCGGCGCCAGCGGCGGCGAGCATCGCCGCCCCCTGCATTTCCCCTACGTAAATGCCGCAGCGTCCGTACGATCCCTTATGGCTCAACGCTTCCCGGCTGCCCCATTTGCATCGCAGTTGGGCCGGGTGGACATAAGACGCCAATCCCTCCTCCGGGAGCGGCGCTTTGATACCGATGTCGGCGACGTGTACGGTACCCGCGTAAATCGCACCTGGTGTCACAGCAGTCCCCAGCTTCTCATACGCCATTGCAATCGTTTCGCTCGCCTTCACACAGGCGCCATAGACTTCCCCTGTCGACGCGTTCACACCAGTCGGAATATCGACGGAGAGAATTGGCGCCTTGGCCTCATTCATCTCGTCAACCATATCTCGATACGCGCCTGTCAAGGGTCTGGTCGTCCCAGTCCCGAGCAGCGCATCGACGATGAGATCACAACGTGCGTCACGTAGACTCCCGGGTTCATACACCGTCCACAAAACGCCCGCCGCTTGGGCCATGTCGAAGGCCAGTTTTGCGTCACCTTGTAGTGTCAAAACTGGATCTACCGCGCTAACCACCCGCACATCGCCACCATAGTGGCGCAACCATCGGGCAGCCAACCACCCGTCTCCTCCGTTGTTGCCTTTGCCACAAACAATCAGCACCGTTTTCGCACGACGTCTTTGAACAGCTTCTGCAACTGCCTTTCCCGCATGATCCATCAGGACGATGCCAGGAACCTTGAGTGTCTCGATGGTGTCGTGATCGAAACACCGCATTTGTTCACTCGTGACCAGATACACACGGTACCCTCCTCGAGGATGCTATATGGATATTCGGCGTGTCCCAACAATATGTACAAACATCCGGGAGTGGCCCTCTCCCGTCAGCGACGCTCCCAAATCGCGGTGGCAAATGCGATGGACTTCTCGTGACTGATGCTCACGTGAACCCTATCGGAAGCAGGCAGGTCTGCCAACGCGGACGGTGCCTGCGCCCGAATCTGAAGCCCCTGTCCGCTGACCAGGATAATGTCGACATGGCGCATCGCCAGGTTGCCAAGCCCGCAACCGATAGCCTTCGCCAATGCCTCTTTCGCAGCAAATCGGCCAGCGACGTACTCGATTTGTCGCGCTGCGCCATACCCAAGCGCCGTCTGCCGCTCGCTTGGACCAAGTACTTTGTCAAAAAAGGCTTGGCCGCGTCGTTCGATGGCCGCCCGGATGCGCTTTGTCTCGACAATGTCGGTACCTACGCCCAAAATCATCGCAATGCCTCCCCATCAGTTGGTTCCCATTTTACAGGACAAAGTCCGTATCTGGTAATCGACGGGGCGTGAAATGGCCGCGGTTTTGTGGCACAATCGTAGAGAACTCAAGCGGAGAGGCGGAACTAGTGTGCAACATGCGCTCGACTTGTTTTTAGTTTTAGTCACGGGTGTGCTATTTGTCCTTTTGGTTCGTATTCGACCTGGTGGGAAACCTTTATCAAAAAGGAAGGCCGCTGGATTGTTGATTGTTGGGTTCATCATCGGCGTAATTTTTGTCACCACCAACTCGCTGTACGTCACACCGACGGGCCTGTAAGGGATATCTGTACGAGATATAACTGGAATAAGAGAGGTCGAAAAGGGACGGACGAGCTTGTGAACGAGAATTGGAGGAAACGACGAACGTGATTGTATTAAAGAGTAGGCACGAAATCACCCTGATGAAAGAAGCCGGGAAAGTCGTCGCCGGCTGCCACGAGGCACTGCGCGACTTCGTTCGCCCTGGCATTCGCACGTTGGACATTGACGAGTTTGTCGAGTCCTTTATCACGAAATACAACATGGAGCCAGCACAAAAGGGATACCGGGGTTACCCGTTTGCATCCTGCACATCGATTAACGATGTGGTGTGCCACGGCTTTCCGAGCGACTACGTCCTGCAAGATGGCGATATCATCACAGTCGACATGGTCGCACTGCACAAGGGGTTGCATGCGGACTCGGCGTGGAGCTACGCAGTAGGCGACATCAGCCCGGAGGCACAACGCTTACTAGACGTCACGAAAACAGCCCTGTACAAAGGAATCGAGGTGGCTGTTGAGGGCAATCAAATCTCCGATATTGGCCACGCCATTCAAACGTACGTCGAAGCGCAGGGCTTCTCTGTGGTGCGTGACTACATCGGCCACGGCATTGGCCGCCAAATGCACGAAAGCCCAGAGGTCCTACACTTTGGCCCGCCGCATCGTGGCGCTCGCATCCGCAAAAATATGGCGTTCACGATTGAACCCATGGTGAATGTGGGCAGCTACGAGTGCAAGCTGGACGACGACGGTTGGACCGCGCGAACACAAGACGGCAGCCTCAGTGCCCAGTACGAACACACATTGGTTATCACAGACAACGGACCAGAGATTATCACGGAACAAGCGTGAGAAAATCATGCGCCACACCCATTCAGAGCATCTCACTATCACGGTGATCCGCTGAAAGGGTGTGGCGTCTGTATTTATGTAGGCGGATTTGCGCGCGTGAGCCTTGCGCTCGCAGACTAGCCGGCGACCAGTTGGGCACAGGTCAGCCGATAAGCATTCTCCCCAACTCGCCGAGAATATAGGAAGCACCGCCAACTATCACGCCGACCAACGTCATTTCGAGGCCACTGGCCCACCAACTGCGAACCGTCATGCGCGCCTTGAGCGCACCGACGATGAAGTGGGCGACAATGCTGATGATGGCAGCCAGAATCAGCGCCGGTGCACCGCCCATGAAGAAGAACGGCAATAACGGAATCACCGCGCCCACCAGCGTGGAAAGTCCACCGAAGATGGCGGACTGCCAGGGGTTCCCACGATTGGTTTCGTGAATACCCAGTTCCTCCTGTGCCATGGTCGTGAGAAACTGCTCTTTATCCGACGCAATCTGTGTCGCAATTCGCCGGGCATCATCTGATGCGAACCCCTTCAACTCATAGATCAGGGCCAATTCTTCCATCTCGTGCTCGGGATCTCCCTCAATTTCCTGCCGCTCCGCGTACAGTTCGGCCTCCATCAACTCATTTTCAGACTTCGTGGCGAGCCAGGCGCCCGCCCCCATCGACAGCGTACTGGCAAGTGCGCCGAACATCCCACTGACAAGAATCGTCTGGTCTTGATTGGTGTACCCGGCGACCCCCGCGATGATGCCAAATAGTGCGCCAAGCCCGTCATTCACACCATAAATGGCGTCCCCTAACCAGCCACCAGATTGATTTTTGTGCCAGCGCTCGGCGTTCCAGAGTCGCCGCAACATGCGCTTGGGGCTTCCCGTCTCCGAGGACTCAGCCAAATGCGCGGCGATATCCGCATGCGCGTGCTCATCTGCGTCAATCTGGTCGTAAATCGCGGTGTATTCTGGGTCGTCAATCACGTTGCGCTGCGACTGATACCACGTGTCGTTCCCCAGTTCAATCCGCTCGATTTCATCTAGTAATTGCGTAAGGCTCGTCGCCTTCGGCACCTCTACCACTTCAGGTGACGTGGCCGTCTCGGCTCCGAGTTCGTCCAATTTCTTCTTCCACAATTGCGCATGACGATACTCGACGTCGGCGAGCTTCAACAAGATGCCCTGACGGCGGCTGTCCTTTTCCCGCGCAGCTGCCGCTTCGTATAGCTTCGCGGCCTGGAGTTCGCGCCTCATGTTCTCGCGCAGCGTCTTCTCCAGATACTGAGTCACCGCAGCACCTCCAACACTTCCTCGAATACACAAGCAGCCAGTCCGATGAACTGGCTGCTTCACGTATCGGTTGAATTCAACTGTCATCATGCATGCCGGACGATAATTCGTCAAGCGAAGAAGCACTGGCATCACAAATCTTTCGAAGATGGGTAGCTAGACCTTTGGTGTTTCGCAAGTAGACTGTCATCAATATCAAAGTGGGCGTCAGAAAAGATTTTCGCTAAGTACTCTAGTGGCGTCCTGGCCACTTCTCCGTACGACTTGCGCGTGTACAAATCTCTCGCATTCGGCAGTTCTTGCTTAATCTGTTTGCGCAGTCTGTTCCCGGCTGAGTCGGCATCGACCAAAATGTACACGTCATCCTGCTGAAGCGGAACAATTTCATTCTCTACCCATTCGTAACTGAGCGTACCTTTCGTGCATACCACCTCGACATCTTCACGAATGACGCGAAGTATTCGTGCCTTGTCTGTTTTGCCCTCAACGATAATCACCTTTCGCGAAGTCGATGATGTATGCATATCGTCCAACTTCCTTCCCTGAGATGAGAACCGCCAACCTGCACACTACCATGGTATGTTACATCTTAACGTTTTTCCTCCACTGTCATTCTACAAGTTCTCCTAGGCCACAATCCAATTTGCACAATTTTCTTGCGTTTTGGCAGCGTGCTGCGACAGTTGCCCAAGCAGATGTGTTTTCAGACCATATACTAAACGGTACGAAAAGGAGGAGAACGTATGACAGGTTCATCCCACGTCGACGCAACACCCTGCTTTCTTCCGCTGTTTCTTCTCTTCGGTGGGCTCGCCGGAAGTCGTGCTGCGGCCGGACCACGTGCATACGGCCGTTATCCGCTACAACAAGGGTATCCGCGCGTGCCGGGTTATCCCCCTGCCCGCGGCGCAATTGGCTATGGCACACCAGGTGGGCCGAGTTATTACTCCCCTTGGGTCATTCACCCGGGTGGCGTAGGTGCCCCAATCGGCAGACGGCCTGGTTGGTACTAATTTGGCGATTGTAGCCTTCCCCGACCATTTTACGCATACCCCAGCGTTCACTGCGCCCAGTGCCGAACTCCCGGAACTGGGCGCATCGTTATGTACACACGCAATATGAGTCACACCATCCTTTCATAGAAACAAGCGTGGCCCCGATAGGTGACCACGCTTGATTGAAAGTATGTGGACGACACGCTGCTTAGCAGGTCGTTGTCGGTGCCGTTGTGTATGCTGGCACGAGGAGGAAGAACAGCACAAAGATGATCAGGAACACAACCGCCCACCGGGTATAGCCTCCGAAAACACCGTACATGGAAATCCCTCCTTCAGAATTTGTGCTTCACTGCACACTCCCATACAATTCGGGTAGCATGACCAGTGTTAGGGATATTCGTCTACCCGCAACAAATTGGGCGGTTCATGGTCGCTTCAGGTAAGTCTCAGCCGGGGGGGGGGATGTACATGTTCAAAGAGATCAGCGACACAGAGGTGTTGGAGGTCGCTGCGCAGGAAAAAAACGTAATCGTTTTCTTTTATACACCGCTGTGCGGAACCTGTAAACTCGCCCGGAGAATGCTGGAAATTGTCGCAGCGACGCTGCCGGGACTCGTCATTTACACATGCGACGCGAACTTTGCCAGGCCTTTGCTCGAAGCATTTGAAGTGCAAAGTGTACCGGCACTCGCGTACCTGCGCGACGGCGAACTCACTTCTCTGCAGTTTGCATTCCACGGTGTAGATGATCTTTACGCGCGCATCAAGCAGTTTTTCAGCGCATCAGAACGGGCAGAATGACCTGCGGCAGGTTGGCTACTGACCTCTTGCGGGCAAATCAGCGCAAAAGTTGAGCGTAAAAATTACAAACTGGGGATAATATGGTCAGACTTTACGGCCTTGTCCTGAAAATTTTACGATGTTCACAAAAACAGTGTCGAAGGCAGTAGGAATTATGCCACTTTATGTCGAAACATTGACCGCTCATAAGTGGAAGTGGATGGACCAGCAAAAATCAAGATCTCATTTGTAGGGGGTAAAGGAAATGAAAAAGAAATTGTTGTCAACTGCAGCAGCAGCAATTGCCCTAACCGTCCTCGTCGCTGGGTGTGGAACCAATTCGACCGGAGGTTCGACTTCTGGAGGAAACGCAACCGGGTCTGGCGGCGCAGCAAGCGGTAACAAAAGCGACCTGAAAGTCGGTCTCGTCACCGATACCGGCGGTCTCAACGACAACAGCTTCAACCACCTGGCAGACGTCGGCCTGCAGAACGCTCAGAAGCAGTTAGGTGTGACTGGCAGCGTCGTCGAGTCAACTTCTGAATCCGACTATATCCCTAACTTGACCCGTTTTGCACAAAACGGCTACGACTTGGTCATCGCCGTCGGCTATCTCATGCACGACGCCGTTGAACAGGTCGCAAAGCAATACCCCAAGACCCACTTCTTGATTATTGACGACACCATCACGGACCGTCCGAACGTTTCCAGTGCAGTATTCAAGGCCGAACAGGCGGGCTATCTCGCCGGTGCGATGGCAGGTTTGCTGGAGACGGGCAAGTCGCTTCCAAACCTCAATAGCCAAAACGTCGTGGGCGTGATCGGCGGACAGAACATTCCGCCTGTCAATGACTACATCGCCGGTTTCCAACAAGGGTTCAAGAAAGAAGACCCGAACGGCAAGGTATTGCTGCAGTACACGAACAGCTTTACGGACCAGGCGCTTGGCAGCCAGTACGCCCAAAACGAAATGGCGCAAGGGGCAGATATCGTCTTCCCAGATGCGGGCGGTTGTGGGCTTGGTGCCATCAACGCCGTCAAGAGTGCAAATAAATACGCGATTGGCGTCGACACAGATCAGTCTTATCTGGCACCAAAGAACGTCTTGACCAGTGCGACAAAGGGCGTGGATACCTCCGTCTTTGATACCATCAAGGACCTGCAGGCGAACAACTTCCACTCCGGTGTCACCAACTTCGATTTGAAAGGTAACGGCGTCGGCATAGGCAAGGTCATGAGCGGCGTGCCACAATCGGTCATTGACCAAGTGAATTCCTTGAAACAAGACATCATCAGCGGCAAGATTCAAGTTTCTACAACGATTCAAAAGTAAGGTCTGCCGTTCTGTAGTGGGTGGACCGCGGTCACCAGTGAAGTGTCGCCGCGTCCACCCTGTTTGCACGTCGGATTCGTCCAGCCACTGGTGTTTTAGGGTGGACTGCATTCGATGGCTGAACGCAAGTCCACGAAAAGGAGGTCTATCGGCTTGGAAGACTTCTTAGAAGTAATTGATTTAAAAAAGTGGTTCCCCGGTGTAAAAGCCAATGACGGGGTAAACCTGACGTTGCGACGTGGTGAAGTACACGCCATCCTCGGGGAAAACGGCGCTGGAAAGTCCACGTTGATGAAGATGATTTACGGCCTTTTGGAACCGACCTCGGGTGAAATTCGGCTCGCCGGAGAACCCGTACACTTCCGCAGCCCACGCGAAGCCATTCAAGCGGGTATCGGGATGGTGCACCAGCACTTCATGCTGATTCCAGCGCTGACGGTGGCCGAAAATGTCGTCCTCGGCGACGAACCCGGTGGCGTGAATTACAATCGCCGAGAAGCCGTACGGCGCGTGCGGGAGTTGTCCGAGCGGTATGGACTCGATATTGATCCGACTGCAAAAATAGCGCAGCTGTCCGTTGGGCTGCAACAGCGAGTAGAAATTCTGAAGGCGTTTTATCGCAAAGCCCGTTTGATCATCCTCGACGAACCCACCGCCCTGCTCACGCCGCAAGAGACGCGCGAGTTATTCAACATCGTGCGCAACCTCAAGGCCGAAGGCATCCCGGTGCTGTTCATCAGCCACAAGTTGGACGAGGTCAAGGAGATAAGTGATCGGGTGACGGTCATGCGCGCCGGCAAGACGGTTGACTCCGTGCGGACAGCTGACGCCACCCCACAAGATCTCGCGAACATGATGGTCGGGCGCGAAGTCGTCCTGCGCATCCAGAAGGAAGTCGCGAAGCCAGGCGCACCTGTCCTCCAGCTCGAGGACGTGAAGGTTCGCGACAAGGCGAAAAACCTGCGCGTCAAAGGTATCACGCTCGAACTTCGCAGAGGTGAGATTTTGGGGCTCGCCGGAATTGACGGGAACGGACAATTCGAACTGGCTGACGCCATTGCCGGGCTGCTTCGTCCAGAAGACGGACGCATCATCTTCGACGGGCACGACATCACGCACCTGACGCCAGCACAGCGGACGGAACGAGGAATTGCCTACGTGCCACAAGACAGGCACGCAGATGGACTAGTATTAGAATTTGATTTAGTGGAAAACACCATTCTTCGCGATTTTCATAAGCGCCCATACTCGTCCGGCGGTATCCTTCGTCGCAAACCTGCAGAGGATTACACGAAGCGGTTGATTGAGGCGTTTGACGTGCGCCCACCACAACCGGCCCGCAAAGCTTCCGAGCTCTCCGGGGGCAATCAGCAAAAGGTGATTCTGGCGCGCGAGGTATCCCGCGACCCAATCATGCTGATTGCCGCACAACCGACGCGCGGCTTGGACGTCGGAGCCATTGAGGGCATCCATCGCCAGCTCGTGCGATTGCGCGACGAAGGCAAAGGGGTGTTGCTCGTGTCCCTCGAGATGGATGAAATTTTAAGTCTGTCTGACCGGATTGCGGTCATCCACGACGGTCGAATTGTCGACGTGATTCCAGGAGATACCGCCACGCGTGAACAAATCGGCTTGCTCATGACCGGATCACGCACGAATTCGGAGGTGGCATCGAGTTGAAGGCACTGCGCTCTACATTTTTAGGCCCTATCGTGGCGACACTGTTGGCCATTGTCATCGGCGGCATTTTGGTTAGCGCTATGGGGTACAACCCATTTTCCGTATACGGTTCACTCGTCTCAGGAGCATTCGGCAACATCCCGAGTTTGGGGAACACCATCACCGCGAGTATCCCGTTGGTGCTCTGCGGATTGGGTATCGCTATCGCGTTTCAATCTGGCTTATTCAATATCGGAGCAGACGGCCAATACTGGGTGGCTGCGGCCGCAAGCGTCTGGGTCGGTTACCATTTCACTGGCCTGCCAGGCTGGCTGCACATTATCTTTTGCCTGGTCGTCGGAATGCTGGTCGGCGCGATTTGGGGCGGTATTATTCCGGGATTGACCAAGGCGTACGTCGGATCGAGTGAAGTTATCACCACGATGATGCTCAGCTACATCGGCATCTTGCTGGCACGTTATTTGATTGAAGGCGGCCCGATGCAAGAACCTGGTTCCAATCCACAGTCGCCGGAAATTGTACAGAATACGCAACTTCCTTACTTTAATCAGACGCTGATGCAATCTCAGCTGTCGCTGGTCGCCGTTGCGATTACCATCCTGGCGGCCATCGTGGCCTGGTTCTTGCTGTATAAGACGACGATAGGGTACCAACTCCGCGCGGTAGGCTTCAATCAGCGAGCCGCCCGTTACGCAGGCATGCGGGTCACGCTGTATACGGTGATTGCATTGTGCCTGTCTGGACTGTTTGCAGGTCTAGCTGGCTCCGTGCAGATGCTCGGCGTAGATCACCGCCTGATGGACGGCTTCTCGTCGAACTACGGGTACACGGCTATTGTCGTCTCCTTACTCGCGCGCAATAACCCACTCGGTGTACTGCTGGCGGGTCTGTTCTTCGGCGCGTTGACGACAGGCGGACAAAACATGCAGATTGTCTCCAACGTCCCTGCAGCCTTAACGGATGTCCTTCAGGGTCTCATTATTTTCTTTGTCGCATGTGAACGCATTGTTCCACAAATCATCCAGTGGTACCGACGCCGTCGCAGTTTGCGTTCGGGCGTCGCTGCATCCTGATGTCGGGGAGGAAGTGAGTCTGTGAGTATTTTTGCCGACGCGCAAATCTGGAGTTCCACACTATCCATGGCTGTCCCCCTCGCCCTGCCGGCTATCGGCGGCACGTTCTCCGAGCGAACTGGCGTGGTCAACGTCGCGATGGAAGGCATCATGCTAATGGGCGCCTTTTTTGGGGTTGCGTTTTCCTATTGGACAGGCAACGCCTGGATTGGGCTATTGATGGCACTCATCATCGGCGGATTGACTTCAGCGGCCTTTGCCTGGGGCGCCATCCGCGTCTCCGCTGACCAGGTTGTCTTAGGAATGGCCATCAACATCTTTGCTGCGGGATTGACCGCGTTCTTGCTCGACACTGTATTTGGCTTCAGCGGAACACCGCCGACGACGCCAAAACTCCCGAATGTAAGCTTGCCGGGAATCGACAAAATTCCGTATGTCGGGCAGATTTTCACCAACCAGAGTATCCTCGTCTACGTGATGATTGTCATCGTCATCTTGTCGCACTGGTTTCTGTTTCATACCCGCCTCGGGCTTCGTATGCGATCCGTCGGCGAGAACCCCCTAGCCGCCGACACCGTCGGTATCAACGTATGGCGTTTGCGCTATGCCGGGGTCATCATCGGTGGACTGCTATCGGCTTTAGGTGGCGCCTACTTGTCGATTGGCGTCCTCAACAGCTTCTCGGTCAACATGACCAACGGCCGCGGTTATATCGCGCTGGCTGCCATGATTTTCGGCAAGTGGACGCCACTGGGCTCATTCGGCGCAGCGCTTCTCTTCGGCTTCTCCACGGCGCTGGGTATCGTCCTGCAGGGCAACGGCGTATCGTCAAACCTGCTGCAGATGATTCCGTACGCGCTCACCATTATCGCATTGACCGGACTCGTAGGCCGATCCACTCCACCTGCGGCGGATGGGGTGCCATATGATCCAAAACGTTAACGAAAAGCGCCGTTGAATGCGACGGCGCAGCGGTTACACGAATATCTCACATATTGGACAGGGCGTGTGCAAAAGGAGTCAATGGCGCACGCCCTGTCTGTATATACGTCGTTTCTCGAGAAACATCCCCGCCGTCGCCCCTACCACTGCACCGAGGACCATTCCGACATTTCCGAGCTGCGCCATATCTGCCAGACAAGCCAGCAGTGCGCCGAAAATGGCGGCGACGAAATAGGGCAGCGAGCGCTTACCTGCCATTAATAATGCGAGAAACAGTGCTGGTAAAGCGAATCCCAACGCATCGGAGACCGCAGCAGGAACGCTCTTGCCAATGGTTGCCCCCACAGCGGTCCCTGCCAACCACGAACCATAACACGAATAGACAAGCGGTATCTGATAGCCCACGACAGGTAGCGTTTGCTGCACTCGGCTACTGGTCACGGCATACACCTCGTCGGTTAAACCGAAGGCCATCATCCATCGCTGGGATTCCGACCACCTAGTGAACGCGGGTCCGAGTGACGTTCCATAAAGAAAATGCCGCAAGTTCACCAGTAAGGTGGTCACAATTGCCGACAGGGGAGATGTGCCGGACAACGCGAGGCTGAGCAACATAAACTGCGCACCGCCCGCGTAGACCCATGCAGAAATCAAAAACACAATCAGCCAAGGAACACCATTGCTGGTGGCGATCACGCCGAAAGTCACCGCCACTGGAAAGTACGCGAAAACGATCGGCAGCGCATCGCGCAGTCCCTTTGCAATCCATGTTCGTGTCATCTATCCGAAAACCCCCATGTCAGACAAACTGGCGAATAAGCGCAAAGCACCCCACCCCGACGGCCACTGTCAGAAATAAATTCCGACTCACACCCCCGACAATCACAGTTGGCACCGCCGCCATCCAGGTTGGATTGTGCAGCAGGGGCACCCAGTGATTCCCCGGCAGAAACACAAGTGGTCCAAGCAATGCGCCGAGAACTGCCGGTGCGACGAAGGACAACCAAGTCTTTGCGGCGTCGGGCCAGCGGATTCGACTACCGCCGCTCAGCGACAGTGCGCGAATCAGATAGGTTCCGGCACCAATGACGACGGTTTCCCAAAAGAGCCACCCCACCTATCCACCCCCTGACGAAAATATCATAATGATAACATAACATATTTTTGTATGCTATAATATATTTCGAAAGAGGGGGGCGCGAATGGAAGCGGAGAATCTCACACGGCATATTGGATATGTTCTGAGGTCGTTGCGAAAAGAACGGCGTCTCACACTGGATGACTTGGCTAATTTAACGGGCGTCAGCAAGCCCATGCTAAGTCAAATTGAGCGCGGAGAATCGAACCCAACCGTGGTAACACTGTGGAAAATCGCGAGTGGCTTGCAGGTCCCATTCTCAATCTTTCTCCAAGGCCACGAAGCGCCACACGCAACGATTATCCGCCAAGCAGACCAACCGATTGTCCTCGACGATGGCGGTAACTATGTCGTCCAAAATCTGCTTGCCATTCGCCACCCACAACCGACCGATTTATTTGCTTCGCGGCTCCTTTCAGGCTGTGCCCATGTAGCAGAGCCACACGGTGCCGATGTCACAGAAGGGGTCTGGGTGAAACATGGAGAATTGACGCTACTCCTGGGAGATGAACGCATTGCATTACACGAAGGAGACGCGCTTCACTTTCAGGCCAACCTTGAGCACACCTATGTGAATACCGGTAATTCCCCCTGTGAGTTCCTCGTGTTGCTGGTGTATAAAAACAGACCCGACGCGTCGTCAGACCATTAACGCCGGGTCAAGCCGATGCTAAGCGCTTGCTCAATTTCATCCCAGGTCAAATAGCGCCGCACAATATCCTCTTCCACCAGTTTCGATCCACGCTGGACTTCGATAAACTTCAACCCTTTGTCCGTGCGAATCGCGTGCCACTGATCTGCATATACGCGCACGACGTCGCCGGGACCGACGACGAAACGAGTCGTATCGAGGACGACTTCTCCATGGCCCTCAATGACCGTCCACACCTCGCTGCGAAGCATATGCTTTTGGTAGCTAAGGTTTTGCCCTGGATAGAGCTCGATACTCTTGGTGAGTACTTCCGTATCATCGCTCAATTTCTGATAATCAAGCACCCGATACGTGCCCCAAATCCGCTCCTCGTACATGGGACGACTCTGCAGGTGGGAAACGACGTCCTTCAACTGTGTCGCCGCTGACTTATCGGCCGCCAAAATGCCGTCCGGCGTCGCCACCAAGACTGCGTCGGTCAATCCCAAACTAACCACCGGGATCCCTAATTCGTTGATAATGTGGGTGTTTTCGCACGCATGCGCGATGCCCTGGCCAACGACCGGGGTCGACATCTGCTCCGACAACGAAGCCCACGTCCCCAAGTCAGTCCACGTCCCTTTGTACGGGTGCACAATGATAGACTCGGCTTGCTCAACCACTTCGTAATCAAAGCTGCGCTTGGGCAGACTGTCAAACTCCTCCAGGCAAGCTTGATACGTGGTGGGCCCTCCCCTGCGGCTCAAATGCGCGCGCAGCCAGCCGCCGGTAAAGCAAAATACGCCGCAATTCCACAGCGCACCTCGTGCAATCAATGCAGCGGCGACGGAAGCTTCCGGCTTCTCCACGAACGATGCGACATACTTGACTCCATCAAATCCTACCTCAGCATCCGGAACGATATATCCAAACTTACTGGTCGGTGTCGTCGGTTCTACGCCCATGAGAGCAAGCTGTGCATTTGCTCGAACCAACAGCGCGCCCAATGTCTGAATCTCTTGGAAGTAGTGATCGTCGACGAAGTGATCGACCGGAACAATCACAATCGGCTCATCCTCGTCCATCCGGGCAACATCGAGGAGGTACAGCGTCGACAGCGCAATCGCAGGAAAGGTATCTCTGCGCGATGGTTCCTCAATGCATTCGACGTCGCCGAGTTGCGCGTGAATCATCTCAATCTGCGCCTTTGACGCGCAAACGAACGCATCTGACTGCAATCCACACCGTTCAAGCTGTCCCCAGACACGCTGCAGCATCGACTCAGGCTGCTTCTCGGTAGGAAGTACTCTGAGGAACTGCTTGGAACGGATATCGTTTGACATGGGCCATAATCGTTTCCCCGAACCCCCACTCAGCAATACCAGCTTCAAACTCCATTCCCCCAAACGGCGGTACACTGCCGATATCTACTTTCCAGCGAGAAAATCACCGCTGATTCATCTGCCGGTCATCACTCATCTTACAGATTCGTCATCCGTCATCTATCCACCTTCAAACCTAAGCAACCAGGTCTGTAAAAAAACAACAGACAGTCTGTTTTAGGATGGGCTGTACCGGTGTAGACATACCGTCACGAGATGGTTTTATTTAGGGGGGCTCAAGCCGCCCCTCGAATTTGCCGCCACGGACAGTTCAAGGGGCGATGTCTTGATGATGAAAAATCTAAATGGAGGGTAATCAGTGTACAGGCGAGCTACTCTGCTCTTCCTCCTCGTGATAAACAAAGCGTTGACCGCGGAAAAAGGAAGCGACAGCCCCGATGACAAGCAAAATAATGGAGATGCCAAAAGCTAACTCCAAGCCATGGTGAAACGGCCCCGAAATCAGATTCGGGAAGAACTCCTTGCCCGTTAACGTATGTGCCTGATTGGCAGGTAACGCGTTTAACACCTTGGGACCCAGCATGCTCTCAAGCGGATTGTATCCCAACAGCGCGGCGAACAAGGAAGCAGTCGGCGGTGTGCCTGCCACCGCTTGAGCCGTCTGCGTCGGCACTTGGTGTTGCACCAGTCCTTGATACATGGCCGTTGGCAGCGTCCCTGCCAAACCGGCGATGACAAGCGAGAAAAAGATCCCCATACTCATCATCATACCGGCGTTCATAAAGGTGGCTCGCATCCCAGAAGCGACGCCCCTGTACTTGGCCGGAACTGCATTCATGATAGCGGCGCTATTCGGCGACGAGAAGAGTCCCATGCCAGCGCCAATCAAGAAGATGTAGAGCCAGAACAGCCAATGGTTGAAATTAGACGGCAGGGTTTCCAGGCATGCAAAGCCGAGCGCCGCCAACAACAGTCCACCCGTCGCGAAGGCGCGTGCGCCAAATTTATCAGAAAGGTATCCGCTGATAGGCCCAGCCAGTAGAAAACCGACCATCTGTGGGATGGTATAAATTCCGGCAATGAGTGGTGTATGGGCGAATGATACCCCATGAAGCGGAAGATAAATCCCTTGCAACCAAATGATTAACATAAACTGCAACCCGCCACGCGCGAGCGCTGACATGAACGAAGCGATATTGCCGGCCGTAAAGGCGCGACTGCGGAAGAGATAGAGGTGAAAGAGAGGTTGTGGTACACGCGACTCGACAACAACAAACAAAATCAGCATGACAACGCCGACGACAAGCGATCCGATGACAGTCGGACTAGTCCAGCCCATCGTGTGACCACCGTATGGCATGATGCCATAAGTCAGTCCCATCATAATTCCAAGGATTCCGAGGCCAAGGGTGAGATTCCCGAGCACATCCAACTTTTGATGTTGCTCCGGACTACTGACCTCTTTCAGCGCAAAATAGCCCCAAATGGTTCCGAATAAGCCGACTGGTACGTTGACGAGGAATACGTATCGCCAATCACCTGTCGCGGCAAGCAGTCCGCCAACGACCAATCCGACGACACTACCGCCGATTGCGGCAATCTGATTTAATCCTAGTGCAAGTCCGCGTTGATTTTCGGGGAAGGCATCTGTGAGAATCGCGGCGCTGTTCGCGAACAAAAATGCGCCGCCGATACCTTGCACCACCCGGAACACAATCAGCTGAATTTCGCCCGAGAGCCCGGTTCCCCATGTGATGGCGCAGAGCACTGAACCGATGGTGAAGACGAGGAATCCCATGTTGTAGAGGCGAACGCGACCAAAAATGTCCGAGAGTCGGCCAAACGTCACGAGCAGCACAGTCGTTGCCACGTTAAACCCAAGCAATACCCACAGCAATAATCCCGTTTGCCCTGGTTCCAATGGATTGACTTTCAATCCGTCGAAAATCACAGGGAGAGCAATAATGAGAATGCTACTGTTAATCGACGCCATTAAGATACCGAGCGTCGTATTGACGAGAGCAATCCATTTGTAACTACCAGATCTACCCGCCGAATCATTCATAAGGCCTCTCACTCCCACATAGCAAATTCGGATTACCTTGACAAAATCCAACGAATACCGCCATTGCGGGCATCAGACATGGCAGGTTGTCAGTTCCCCCACGGCCGTTGCCCGCCGATGATTACGCTTGAAGTGCACGCACAACCTCTGCGGTCGACCGAATGCGCCCCATTCTCGGCATCAGATACTTCAGTGGATGGCGATGTTGTTCTTCGGTCATGGCCGTCATGGCATCTTCCACAAAAATTTGGTGATAGCCGAGTTGATAAGCCTCGCGCGCAGTTGTTTCAACGCCGATGTCCGTCGCAATCCCGCATAGAACGATGGTGTCAATACCACGGCGACGCAGTTGCAAATCCAACTCGGTTCCGAAGAACGCACCCCACTGCCGTTTCGTGACGAGCAAATCACCAGACTTCGGCCCTAACTCAGGTGCTATGACGCTAGCGTTCGACGGCCATGCGCGGTTTGTAGCGGGTTCTTCATCCGTTATCGGGTGCAATGCGTCGCGCCCATCATGAAAATCCACATTGACCAATACCACAAAGCCGCCTCGTTCGCGGAACGCGTCTGCCAAAGACACGGTCTTTGCAAGCACATCTGTCGTCGAGTACGGTGCACATGGAATCGCCAACACACCTTTTTGCATGTCAATCACGACCAGTGCAGTCTTTGATACATCTAGTGTCATCGTTTTCACACTCCATTTACAATCATTTCGTGTCCGAAACTTTCCACACCCGAACTATTTTACGTCTACGGGTGAACGACGTCAACGTCTCCCATGTCAGGCGCCTACGAAAAAAGGGCCTGGAACAGAATCCCAGGCCCTAACCGTATGAACGAGATGATTTCTCAAGTTATCATGCGCTCTCCAGTTCCAAATGTTTTTCTTTACGAACGAGGAACAAGAAATAGCAAGGGTAATACGCAAACAGAATAAAAATAATACCCGATGTCCAAGGATCTCCAATGTATGAATTTTGCGCGACCGGAGAACCTGTCGCCGGGTGGACGGCTGCTGTGTGGTATGCGTAATAGAATGCGTACACAATGCGCGCCAAGAACATCACAATCACGATACTTCCCACCCAGACGTTCGGCCGATAAGTCCAACGCTCGTTTTGATACTTAAACTGCGTGGTGCGAATGGCAAAAAAGGCGAGTACCAAACCAATACAAATACCGATAGCGTCCGATATATAACAAATGGGATGTACAATTGTCGCAACCAACAACAAGACGCCAATGACCATAAATATGATGGACCGCGTAATCATTTGCCGCGTGCGCAGCACCTGGAAACCGATGTTGCGGCGAATCCGCCGGTAGAAAATAAACAGAATCAACAACGCGAAAATCAACAGACTAGCATGGTTTGCCATGATTCTCTCCTTCGAGTCAGCAATCAAAGTGTCAGGTAACGGTCTAATACACGCGCCGCAAAGCGAATGAGCAAGTATGCCAAAATCCAGCTGGCCAGGAGTGGATAAATCAAATTCGGCGATAAATTCAGGTATAAGGTATGTGTGTCACTTCGGTACCCAGTTTGGATAAATCGACTAATTTGTGAAAAGGCCACCCACCAAATTCCGACAAAGATAATCCAAATTAGTGGCATAGCAGGTCTCGCCTTCGATGAACGAGCAATGGGAAACAACATCCCAAAAGCCGATGCAAAGGGGGCCGCAGCCATTGCAAGCAGTACCCATTGCGCCCCAGTCAACAAGAATTGACCTGCGGAGTCCGTGTGGAACTGTCCCTGTAATCCCATCGTGTATAAACCGAGAACCCCAATCACGCAATACAAACCGCACCCAATCAGAACCACGCGAAGCAACACTGCCACAAATTTCGATGTGAGGAGTTGCAAACGTGAGGTGGGAAGGCTCAACCACCAACCAACCGTGCCATTCTTCCATTCGTGCTTGACCGACGCAATCGATGTGCCAAATGCTATCCATGGCAAAGACAACGCAACATACCAGGCGGTACTGATGTGTGTATGGCTGACAAGACTGCCATAGGTCGTCAACCCCACGATGACCAAGGCAATCGCAATCGCGTAGGCGATTCGCCACGGCCTTGACATCCGCACTCTGTCCGACTTATGTTGCCATTTAAAATCCTGTCTGACCAGCGGCCAAAAGATGCGCTTCACAGGCATTCGTCATCGCCTCCTATCGATACAACTTTTGCTGAATAGAATGGATGGCTCCATACTGGCTGCGCAGTTGTTCTGCGTCACCTGCGAGCAACACCCTACCCTCATCGAGGAAGACAGCATAATCAAACAATGCCTCTGCCTCGTAAATTTCGTGGGTACTAATGAGAACTGTCCTATCCCCGCCGCTCATGTGGTCAATCAGTCCCGCAATAATGCGCTCGCGTGAAATGGCATCAATTCCGGCGAACGGCTCATCTAGGATAATGATTGGCACATCGCGCGCAATGCAGAGAATGAGCATTAAACGTGCCTCCTGTCCCCGAGACATGCCACCGGCGCGCATATCCAGTTCGAGGTGCATTTGCTCGGCAAGGCGCTCAGCCGTCGCTCTATCGAATCCCGGCAGAAATTGCTCAGCCCAGCTAAACGCTCGCTCTACCGTATGGTTCGCGTACCAACGCGCCCTATCCGGCAAGTAGGCGATGTCACAATTTGTCCGCCAACCTGGCAGCCTCCCGAGTACGTGGATAGACCCATGCTCGGCCCGCGTGAGCCCGGTAATTAACCGAAACAACGTAGATTTTCCAGATCCGTTTGGCCCCAATATTCCAACCACCCGGCCCTTTGGAATCTCGAGTGTCAATTCGCTCAGTGCTCGTTTTGCCCCATACTGTTTCGTCACGTTCTGACAAACAATCGCGCTATTGCTCATCGAACACGTCCCCCTTTGTACTGGGAAACATATTGCTCAATGTCGCCCCACGTATATCCGAGACTGTCCATTTTTTCGAGAAACTCCTCAATCACCTTTTTTGCCAATTCTGTCCGAAATTGATTCACCCGCTCCTGGGAGGTTGTAATAAATGTCCCCTGCCCGCGGCGCGTCTCCGTGAGTCCCACGTGCTCCATCTCCTTGTAGGCGTGCATGACGGTGTTCGGGTTAATCTTGAGTGCCTGGGCCAACTCTCTTACGGACGGGATTTTTTCCCCTAAGGCAATCTCCCCTCTGGCAACGGCGCTGCTCATCTGCCGCAAAATCTGTTCGTAAAGCGGTTGGCTGAGGTCGAGGCGAAATGTCAGCGGTCCCACGTGTCGTTCCTCCACAGCCTTCCCTCCGATTCCGCCACCAACGGTGTGTGAAGTGAATTAAGTGTATCATATCACATAACACACTTAATTCAAGCCTCCCTATGGACGGAATCAAAAAGAGGCACGCTCCAAATTGCGGAGCGTGCCTCCAAATCTTTGTAAATCACAAGTATCAATGACGATGGCCCCTGGCCTCACCTGGCGGTGCCCACGTTTGTGAACCGAATCCGTCATTGGTCGATCCACCTGGACCATCCCCACCAGGTGACGTTCCATCGCCGGACGACGCACCGCCGCCACCCTCATCGGTCGTTCCACCTGAATCGCCACTTTGTGGTGAACCAGGTATACCCGAAGGCGGTGTGCTTCCTGCATCGCCTTGTCCCGGACTCGTGCCAGGTCCCACACCAGGGGTTGTGGTATTGTTGCCCTGTCCACTGCCAGGCGGCGTTTGTACGGCGCCCGTCTGCACCGTGACCGTCGCCGGCGTCCCCAAGGCACTTCCGGAATTCGGATCTGTCGCCTGTACAGTGTACTGATAGACCTGCCCTGGTTGGACAGCTGTATCAATCATACTCGTACCCTGTGTCTCGCCAACGGGTATCTGGTCGCTTGACCCGACCGTTTGCCGTGTCACAGCGTATGTGACAGTCGTCGGGAACCCGCCTTGCCAACTCAGGCTGACTTGATTCTTAGCGGCGTCGTACGACGCGGTGAGCCCTTGGATCCCTGTCGCCTTCGTCGACGGCGCTTGGTTCTGATTGGCGTAATTGATACCATCCGCCGTTCCCGTATTGTATGGGTACGGCCCCTCAGCAAACTGTTGCGGCTGCTCATTTTGCAAGGCCAGCGCGATGATGTCGTGGAAAATTTGCGCTGCATTGCCGGATGGGTCTTCCGGTGTCATCGTCATATGATGGTTGGCATCCGTCTGGTCATAACCAATATGAATGCTTCCAACAAGCGTTGGCGTATAGCCATCGAACCAACCATCGCGAATCCAGTTGTCGTGGCTGCCATTGAGCCCCGGATCATACTGCACTGTACCCGTTTTACCAGCGACACCCCAATTCGACAGCTTCGCATACTGGCCTGTGCCGTAATCGACAACATCCTGCATGAGCCGCGTCATATCCGTCGCGGTCTGGCTCGACATAATTTGCGATTGCGACGGCGATTCATGATAGAGAATCGTCCCCTGTGCATTCACAATCTTGTTAATCAAATACGGCTGCGAGCGGACGCCCTGATTCGCGAATGGCGTGTACGCACCTGCCATCTGCAACGGTGTGACATTGACTTCGCCACCAATTGCAATACCCAGGTGTTGACGCGCACTCGAACTCAATTGAATACCATCTTTTTCGGCAAAGTTGACGCCTGTCGACAACCCAATTTGTTGTAGCAACCAGACAGAGGCAATATTTTGCGACTCCTCGAGCGCATACTGCAAGGTGACTTTCGACGGTCCGCCAACTTCCCAGTTCGACGGCTCATAGCCATCACCGAAGTCCTGCGGCGCATTGTCGAGAATGGACGTATACGACCACTTGCCCGATTCCAGCGCCGGTGCATATTCCATAATCGGCTTGATAGAACTCCCCGGTGAACTTCCACTATACACGCGATCCAGCCCAAGCGGCGTGAAATCCTGATGACGGCTGCCCGCGGCACCAAGGATGCCACCCGTCTTCGGATCGACAAACACAGCGGCGCCCTGGACCACCGTACCCGATGTCGGGCCCGGGAAATCTGAATCGTATTTCCCGCTCCAGAACACCTCGTTGATGGCGTTCTGAACAGCAGGACTAATCGTCGTATAAATTTTCAAACCGCCCTGTTCCACTTCCTCAGGCGGAATGTTGTGTTTACTGAGGTAGTCCAGCAAAAAGTTGGTCAATAGCGGATTGGTATCCCATCCGTCATTGCTGTTGGCACTACCGGACTTGACGATGCCAAGCGGCGCTTTCTCCGCTTGCTTCGCCTGACTTTCCGAGATGTATCCCCAATGCGCCATGTTCTCAAGTACTTGGTTCCGCCTTGTAAGTGCGGCTTTTGGGTGCTGTATCGGGTCATACGCCGACGGGGCCTGTGGCAATCCCGCCAACAGCGCGGCATCTGCAAGCGTCAGCTTATTCGGGTTCTTTTTCAAATCAATGCCGAAGTAACGCTGAGCCCCTTGCTCGATACCCGTGCTCCCCTCGCCCAACGGGATCCGATTTAAGTACATAGCCAATATTTCCTGCTTCGTGAAGTTGCGTTCAATTTGGACACCCAGAACAATCTGCTCAAATTTTCGCGTAAACGTCTTTTTGTCGGTCAGGTAGACCATTTTGGCCAACTGTTCCGGAATCGTGCTGGCACCTTGCTCCAAGCTGCCGGAAAGTGTGTCGACAAAGACTGATCTGACGACGGACTTCAAGTCAACGCCAGAATTCGTCCAGAACGAGTGGTCCTCCGTCGCAACAATAGCGTTTTGCACGTTCTTCGGAATCTGTCCATATGCGAGGTCCGTCGCCGGAGAACCCAGAGACATCAATTTTGTCCCATCCTCGGCGTAGACAATGGACGGTTGGTGCACTTTTTCCAACTCTGAAGCTTGAAACGGAATAAACCGAACCGCCAAATAAAACGCGAGTGCGATCAAGACGATAATGGTGATGACCAAAGCAGCAACAATTGATATCCAACGCCGCACCAAACGCGGCACCTCCTCGCTGATAGGTCCAATTTACGCCTAGTTGCGCCCGCCTCCACCCTAGCGTGGCCTCTTGCCGTAAATATTGCCATGACGCAGACGTGTGCCATGCAGACACATGGCACACGTCTCAAAATCTACAAGATTGAATAGTTTACTTCCCAAACCGAGTGGCCCCACATGTTCAAGGGGCCATATGACAGAAAACCGATGTGACGAACTTACAGTCGTTTCAGTCGCCAAGCGTAACTTGGACCGTCCATCGCCTTCGTCGTCTTCAGTGGAATCTTCTGCGTCTGATCTCCAACCGTAATGGTCAGCGTTCCAATCGTGGCGCCGGCATCAACATGCGTCGGAAGGTTGTCGACTTGCTGCACCGACTCGTGAATTGGCATTCCAGGCCAGCCGATCACACTGACGTTTTCACCCGCACGAACGACCTCATCGGACGACGTCCACGGCGCGCTGAGCGTTGCAATTGGCGTATTTGCGCTGACAACTTGCACGTGGCGCAAGGCAGCCTGCGCATTTTTCGACAAAGTCACCCCAGCATCCAGTGCAGTTTGTAGTTCAGGTGTCTTCGTCTGCCCCAGCACAGCACCGACGATAATGACATCCTTTGCGCCAATCGTCTTTTGCGAAGCGAACACGAAACATCCGCCCGCCTGCGACGTGCTACCCGTCTTGCCGCCGATAATGACACCATGACCGACTTCCGAGTCGACATTGTAAACCGTGCCTGCAACCGGCAAAGTCGCTTGTGGCTCTGCCACCACAGACTTAAACGTCGGCAATTGCATTGCGGCGGAGAACAGTTTGACTTGGTCGACCGCCGTACTGGAACTGCCCGGGTTAAAGCCACTGGCATCCACATAGTGGGTGTTGGTCATCCCCATCGACTTCGCGGTGCTGTTCATTTCATTGACAAAGGCGCTCTCCGTGCCGTCACACCACTTCGCCAACATACTTGCGACATTGTTACCGGAAGGCAGCATCAACCCTTCAAGCGCTTGGCGCTCCGTGAGCTTCTCGCCGGGCTTGACCTGCAAGACGGACTCACCCTTTGCCTTATCACTTACATACGTTTGGTAGTCTTCATTTGTGACCGTGATGGACGGACCATCCTGACCGATGCTCAGCGGATGCTTCTTCAATACCAGGTACGCCGTCATCACTTTCGTGACACTGGCAATCGGCGTTGGTGTCTGCGCACCCGAGTGCCCCATGTCGCCAACTCCAATGGCGGCAAGAGCAGCTTGTCCCTCACTCGGCCAATCAATTTTGGGCTTTGCTCCGGGTACGGTGTTCACTGTCGCACCGCTTACTTGCAAGGACAAGTGCGGTACAGGTCGGACGAACTGGACGACGGGTATAGCGATAATGACGAGCGCGATGATAATCCACTTGATGCTGCGCACAAATGATCCTCCTACATTTTCTGCAATATACTAAGCCTTCGATTCGACGGACGGCCCAACAGAGTCACGCCCCTGCGTCAGCCTGCGATACTGCACGAACATCGCCAGACGCCAAGGGACAAGCATTCCAAACGCCAAATCGAAGAACAAAGATCCGGTTTGATAGATGTCCACATACTGCTCTACAACACTATGCAAGATCAGACGCAGTACGAGCAACCCCAAAAGAATGTAAATAAACGCCTTCGAGCGATGCAAGTACACAAGATTATCGCGAACAAACATCTTTGAGGTCGCAATCAGCGGATAACTGAGCAAACACCCGACCACAAAGGCGATGAGCGCATAAGCCAAGCGTTCACGCGTGAACGGGAAAATGTACATCAGGAAGCCTGTACTCATCATCACTGGTGGAATCAGAATCTTCCTGGCGTTGGTCGGCCTCCCAGAAGCCCGCAACCGAATAAAAATCACCGTGAGCGCAAAAACCACTGCAATCACAGTCCCAATCACTGTCGCCACAGCGTTTGGCATGTCAAACCCTCTCTTTCATGAGCGCGCTTGATTGCAACACGTTGGCAATGACGAATCACCATAGCTGTCAGTATACCATCAAATCCTTGTCGTGTTTTTGAACGGAGTCCCACAAAATTACGACATCCAGGTGGTAATTTCAAGCTGCGCAGTCTCATTCTGCATAACAGCCATTCCTATTTTCCGTATCGGGCCAATAGGTCCAAAGCATAGAAAGTGCGCCATGAACCATCCTAAGGAAAAAACAACGTATGATGGAGGTGCCAGTATGGCGCAAAACAGCCAGTCTTCAGGGAGCTCCAGTGGCACAACGACCCAAACGATGATTCAAGTTACGCCCTATCCGACCTCGTTCCCGCCGCAACATCAATCCGAGCAACCCGGCCTTCAGCGGTTGATGACACCCACCCCAGACTGTGACAATAAGGCGTACCGCGGCAGCGGCAAATTGACCGACAAAGTTGCGGTCATCACCGGCGGCGACAGCGGCATTGGGCGTGCGGTGGCCATCGCCTTCGCCAAGGAAGGCGCCGATGTCGCTATCGTCTATTACAACGAACACGAAGACGCCGACGACACCGTCAAGGCAGTTGGCGAATATGGACGTCAGTGCATCTCGCTGCCTGTTGACGTACGTGATCCCGCCCTGTGCAAACGCGCTATCGACGACGTCGTAAAGCGATTCGGCAAACTCGATATCCTTATCAACAACGCCGCGGAACAGCATCCGCAACAGAGCGTTCTCGACATCACGCCCGAACAGTTGGAAGGCACCTTTCGCACCAACGTATTCGGCTACTTTTATATGATTCAGGCGGCACTTCCCCACATGAAGCCAGGCGCAACCATCGTCAACACCACGTCCATCACAGCCTACAAGGGCAATGAGACACTGATAGACTATTCTGCGACCAAGGGTGCCATCGTCACCTTGACGAGATCGCTTTCACTGTCGCTGATCAAGCAAGGTATCCGGGTGAACGCGGTCGCCCCAGGCCCCATCTGGACGCCGCTCATCCCCTCGACGTTCGATGCGGCACAAGTCGCTGAATTCGGCAGCACTGCGCCGATGAAACGCGCTGGACAACCAGCAGAACTCGCGCCAGCGTACGTCTACCTCGCGAGCTCCGACAGCTCCTACGTGAGTGGTCAAGTCCTGCACGTCAACGGCGGAGACGTTGTCAACGGGTGACATCCAACAGGTCGACTCATCAACGAATGTCAACTGGTGTGTGACCGACAAGAGTCGCCTACGAAACGCAAACACCTCGAACCGCGACACGCGCTGAAAGCCGTGTGCAGTTCGAGGTGTTTTAAACGGTGCCTCTGTACGGCCCATCACCACTAGAATTAATGTTGCGCGACCAACGTCACGGACCCATTCGCCGGGATGACGCCAGTCATCAACGTCCCTGCAGCCGCGCCGCCCGTCGCGAGTTCTACCGCAATTTGAACGGTATAACCACCGCCTGATGGGCTCGCGCTGTTGGCCACGACGAAGTCCCCGTTGTGGAGCGTCGCAATCTGTTGCGAGGTGTTACTTGCGCTGTATACCGGAACGGAGGTACTCGTACCTGTCGGGGTTGCCACCTGCACCCGATAGACGTTGTTAAACGAGACATACTGGGAATCCACCCAACCATAGCCCTGAACGTAGTACCACGGAACCACAAGGCCTCCGGCCATCCCCTGTTCAATTTGGGTGATATTCACGGTCGTCCCCGCCGGAATGGTCGGCTGACTGCTCGACGTTCCAATGTACTTCGTCCACATGCTATAGCTCCAAATGCCGTCCGGGTTCGCCATGCCCATCACTTGCGACTCAAACTTTTTGACCGCAGTTTGCGTGGCCTGGCCGAACTGGCCATCGACCGTCAGTCCCGCCCCGATTTGCTGGTTGAGGAACTGCTGCACCTCCATCACGGGCTCACCGGAACTCCCGATGCTCAACTGGCCAAAGAACATTTCCTGCATCCCCGTGCCCATACTGGAGAAATACGGGACCCCATTGTAGTACGGGGTAGCCTTGGTCGTCCCTTTGGCGCCGTTCAAGTAGTAGACCGGTTCCGAATTGCTCTTTGGTGCAGGTGCACTTTGACCCGGCGTGTACTGCGTGTAGTCGCTGATAGTCGATCCGACCGAGCCCGAGAATTGCGCCATCAAGCTGCCGATACTCGATGCCCACTGCGGATCTGTCGCATAATGGACGTTCATCCCCGTCAGCGTCGGACTAACGTACTCACTGGCGCCAGGCGTCAAATAGTTCGAACGGACTTCCCACGCCTCGAAGCGAATCGCGTAATCATCGCTTGGGAACATCCCGGCGTCATCACCGGGATCGGCGTCATAAGCGCCATAACCAAATAGGTTATTCTTCGCGAGCGCAATTTGGCTTTGCCCCCACGCGCTCTCCAAAATCGCGTGCGAGACCAAGTAGTTGGCATCGACGCCATACGTGTTTTGCGCCGCCATGAACGATGCGCCAAGCCCGTTCATCGGCGAGTGATTCGCCAACAAGTACTGGTCAATCGTGTTCGCGTTCACGTTACCCGGTGCGGGGAAGCGCAAATCCACATTCGTGTAGGAGCCCGTCGAACCACTTGATCCACTTGAACCTGTCGATCCTGTCGATCCTGTCGAACCACTTGAACCTGTTGATCCGCTCGATCCTGTTGATCCACTTGATCCCGTCGTTCCGGTGGATCCACTCGTTCCGGTCGATCCGCCCGTAGGCGTCGTAGCGGGCGGCTTCATGGTCCACGTCGTGCCCTGCCATCCTGACTGAATTCCAACCCGCGTGAGTGCGTCCATGACGTACCAAATCGGGAGATAGGTCGTTGGCTGCCCCGACGCCGGATCAACGTGGATGACCGCGTCCACTCTATCGACAACCGTGCCATTGATGGCGATAGACGTGCTGCCTTTGCCGTACTTGATGTTACTGTAATCCACCTTGAAGCCGCTATTGGACGGCACGATAATGTTCCAAACGTTGTTGGACCAGGTGTGCTGGAAGCCTACTTGATCCATCGTGTTCATCACATACCAAATCGGCATGTAGGTGGTGCCTTGATATGTAAAGCCGTCCGGAGACGTAATCAGCTTTCCATTGTAGTAAATCTGCTTGGCTTCCAAGTGCGTGACGAGTGGACTGTTGGCACTCAGGTTGACCGGCTTCGACGCAAATGCCGCCATTGCGGCGTCTATCGCAGACCAAGTCTGTGGCCCCACCGCGCCGTCTGCCGTCAGGTGGTGACTCGTTTGAAACGCTTTGACCTCTGTCGTCGTCAACGGGCCGTAATCGCCATCGGCTTGTCCGACGGTAAACCCAAGCGCGTTCAAATCGTTCTGCAAGGTGACCACTGCTGCCCCGGTCGATCCCACCTGTAACACTGGTTCAGTACTGGTGGTTGCAGCATGCGCCACAATGGGCATTGCCCCCGAGGCAAGGCTTGGCAATATCATCACGGCGAGCAGACGCTGTTTCTTCACAAATTATGAACCCCCGCTTCTCAGTCATGAGCTAATATCGATGCGCTGTACGGATAGCGCGCCATTTTCTACGGCAACTTGAATTTCGCCTAGGACCACTGTTCCGCCGAGATCGGGGAGCATTTGGTTCATCGAAATCGAAATGGATGACGACGTAGGCAATTTGACGCGAATGCTGTCATCGGCCGCCAAGCCCAAGTCTCGGCTGTCGAGTACATCCGTCGTCGACCACGTCGTATCCCCCGGGCGCTCGTACTGAATTTGACCCAGCGTCGTCGTGTAACTAAACCAACTGGTCGCACCTTCGCTCGGCATGGTCAACACCCACGTACCATTCTCGTTCGTCACTTGAATACTGTCGAAGAACTGATAGGTTTGGATGATGGCGTTTTGAACGTCCTGGTTCGACGTGAAGAATGGCTGCCCGCCCGCACTGTCACCGTTAAAGGTAGCGGTCGCCTCATCACGAATGGGGTACTCGACTTGATAGGTATCGGCGTCAAGTTTGACAAAACCAGTTTGGTGATGAGCAATGTTCGACACGATTTCGGATAATTCCTGCGGACTCAACAAGTCGCTCGTCTGCACGCCCGACGGATTCAGCCCAGTGTCGTTCGCCCAGGCAAACGGAGCGCCGCCTGGCTCAAATGACGCGTCGGTCAGCCCATACGCGTTCCACAAGACCTGGTCTATACCACCGACGCTCATGGCGTCATAAGCGCCCGAATGGGTCGACGACGGCGGTGTATAGATGTGTTTGCTAATCGCCGTTTGCACCACAGCAAAATGGCTGTCTGTCGTGGCAATGTCGCTATAACTACTGGTACCCGAAGCCTTCGCAGAAATGCCAAAGGCGCTTTCCACCTGCTGCAAGACCTGCCACACAGGCACCTCGTTCGCTGGCAGTGCAGGTGGTGGCGTGACTTTGGTCGGCGCGTTCAGCGTCCACGTGGTACCGTCCCACGGCGCCGTGATGCCGACGCGCGAGAGCAGTTGCTGGGTGTACCAAATCGGGATGAAGGTGGTTGCTTTGCCCGAGGCGGGATCGACTGCGGCAATCCCGTTCACCTTGTGCATCAACTGGCCGTTGATTTCGAGTGAAATCTTCCCCGACCCCACCTGAATGTTCGATTTATCGACTGTCATCGTCGAGGGGACCTGAAGGTTCCACACGTTGTTCTTCCAGGAACTTGTAATCCCCAGTTGTGTCAGTCCCTGCTCCACATACCAAATGGGCATATAGGTCGTGTTGTTATATGTAAAGCCATAGGGTTGTGAAATCGTCTTGCCATTGAGCACAATGGTCTTTTTCTCCATCTTGTATTGCGGACTGGCCGCGGCGGCGACCGGCGTCACCATCGGTGTCAACGCCAGGCCAGCCGCCACAACAACGCCCAGGGAACTGCTTAGCACATATCGCTTCATAGCGCCCTCACTTTCCTTCGATAAACGCGGCGGTCGCGTCATACGCGGCGCGCTGTGTAGGATCCGTCGATTCGGCGGCCGTCACAAGCAATTTCGATCCGTCATAAAACGCGTGACTGACCTGGTCTTTGCCAAACCCTTCGAGGTTCAACTTGTCCAAAAAGGTGTCATACAGTTGTTGGTTGCTGGCGTCTAATCCGGTCAACTCAACTTCAATGCCCATCCCGCTCTGCTTGGCGGTCTCCATCGCGTTGCTGATGCGAATCACATCGGCATTGGCGCCCTGCTCCACATAATTCGGCTGAATCCACGCCGCATCAAAGCCAAGGGATTGCCATTGGTTCGTCCTATCGGCACCATAAAACGGGATCCAAAATAGAGGTAAGTTCAACTGGTGCACTTGCGAAACCGCATATTGCAGATAGAAGAATTCCCCTGGCGTCGTGACGTGGTACTGCTCCTCGTCCCAATAGATTCCATCGAGTTGCAGATGCTGAAAACCAGCCGCCTGCCATTTTGACATCAGCGTTTGCAAATACCATTTCATGGCCGTCTCGCGGGCCGCTAGCGCATTCGGATCAGTAGCGGAACCACCGAAGTTCACGTCTTGCCCATTCACCGAACCGAAATCGTGCGTACCATAACCGAAATACGGAATCGTCAGCACAACCTTTTCCTTATCGGTCGTACCCAGCGCCTGGTCGCGCTGAGCGACAGCCTGGTCGAGCGCGGAAAGCTGTTGATTCGGCGCAAACAAATCGTTGATATAGTTGGTGAGTCCTGTCACTGTGTTGCTCACGTTCCCATAGGGAAGAAACAACATCGTATCAAACAGGGAACTCGTAATGTTGCCCGAGGTATCGACATCTGCCACCATCGGCAGGAAATCGCTCGCGGACCAGGTGCCTTCTTCCCCGTGCGCTCCCGTCTCGACGAGCAACATGTTGTGAATTCCTGCTGCACTTGCAGATGTCGGAGAAAGTGGTCCGATGTCGTCCTGCTGGCCGGGCACGTATCCGAGCGTATTCGCAGCACTGCCCACGGCAGAGGTACTGCCCTTGACATCAAGACCGCGGACGAACACCCAAACACCAACGGGGATGTACAGGCGAATGGCGTCCGCCTCGATGCCTGTGTCGCTGTCCCATGCGTAGGTTTGAGTCGTCGATTTTTGCCCACTCTGCGGGATGGCAGAATAGCGGTTTCCAGCAGAGTACCATGTGCCATCCTGCTCGAATTGAAATTGGACGTAATCCGGATAATAGACGCCCATCGACTGGTTTTGCATCGCCGTAATTTCAATATGGCGCACATCTACGGAACGTCCGAATTTCACAGTGATATATCGTCCACCCTGGTGGTTGAACCCAAGCCAGCCAGTTTTGCTGGTCACAGGTTGGCGATAGGCCGCTTCATTCTGCGAAAACGTGGAATCTGGCAGACCTGTTACGGTAGTTGAGATAGTGCCTAGTGATGTGAGGTCTTGCATCGAAGCGGGGGTTGCAGCGGACACGGAGGGACTCATCAAAGCGAGCCCAAGGGTCGTGGACGCCGCGACAGCAGCCGCCCACCGCCGGCGCAAATGGTTCATGTTTCATCCTCCATTAATGTTCTCAGTCCGCGCTTTGGGAGACAAGGAAGCCGCATGGGGGTCGTACCGTGCTGGCCATTATCAAGAAAAGACGACAAAATCAAACAGAATGTTACATCAATTGGGCAGTAAGATAGACTGCCACCAAAAGCTCATAGAGTTACCAGTTTATTATAAGGGCAGTTCCCTAAGGGGTAAACCCTTCGATCACCAGCAAGTACCGTCATTACGCAAAATCAGATATTTCATAGAACCAGTTGACGCCTCGCTAAAATTCCCCATATAATTCAAGTAACGTTTATCAACTGAACAGCATTCGGAAGAGTGGACATGATGATCCCTGCTCGTCACGTGGGCACATAAGAGCTGGGGGAGTGAGTTGTGCAACCGGCCACCTGTTTATTACAGGTGGCCTTTGCTATGTGCCGCGGAGGTCACGTGTATCCATCCTGAAAGCGAGGTGCATGGCGGTGTACGCCAGTTGCATACCAGGGTCGGATAGGTGCGGCCACGTCAGGGGTCAAGGGTTGAAAAGAAAAAAGACAGAGCAATGATGGCTGCAAAAGCCAGGCAACAACCGTTTTTGGCATGATTTATCTTTTTCCACAGAAGAGGGCCACGCGCTGCGCGGCCCTCTTCTGTATATACATCACGTTATCCATGTATTCTATGTAATGTAACCCAGCAATCGCGAAATGGCCACTCAAGCATGGTTCCCAAGCATATGTAACGGTAGATTCATCGTGACTGTCGTCCCTTCACCCACCTTGCTATCCCATTCAATACACCCGCCATGCGACTGGACAATTCGCTGGCAGACCATCACACCAAGACCGGTTCCACCAGACTTCGTGGTATAAAATGGTTCGCCGACGTGTTCAAGCGTCGTTGCGTCCATCCCAATCCCCGTATCCCGCACACGGATGTACACCTTATCCGCGTCCACCCAAGTGGACAGGTAAACTCTTCCGCCGCCAGTGACCGCATCCATCGCGTTCTTAATCAGATTGACTAACACCTGATGAATTCTATCCGCTTCGCACAATACCATGGCGCCTTCGTCCTGCAGATGCATCTCCATGACAATGCCCTGCATCAGCGCCTCGGAGTGGAAGAGGTCATATACCCGCGTCACGATTTGCTCGACGGGCGTCGACTGAAACTCGGAAAACTGGGGCCGGGCCACAGCCAACAACTCATTCGTGATGCGCGATATCCGTTCGATCTCTGTGCTCATAATGTCCGCGTACTTGGGACCTGACTCCGGTTGCTTGGCGACCAATTGCAAGAACCCCTTTAACGTCGTCAGTGGGTTTCTTATCTCGTGCGCAATGCCCGCCGCAAGTTGGCCCACCACCGACAGTTTCTCGGAACGCAGCAGCATCTCTTCCGACTGCCGCCGCAACGTGATATCCCGAAACACGAGCACAGCACCGGTCACCTGGTCTTCCTCGTAAATCGGCGAGACCACGTACTCCACAGGAAACGGCGTACCGTCCTTTCGCCAGAACTGCACATCCACAATGTGCCGCGTTTGACCGCTGTGCATGGCCTCCTGGACTGGATTTCGATGCCCGCGCTCCCTGATGTGGCTGTTGCCCGAGCACCCGAGCGTCTCATAAAAATCTCGCCCGTGGAGATTGGCCGCAGCGTATCCAGACATCCGTTCCGCAGCCGGATTGACAAAAATCACACGACCCTGTAAATCGACGCCGCAAATCCCCTCCGCAACCGATTCCAAAATAGATTTGGTCTGTATGCTGAGTTTGCGAATGGCCTCGACTGTGGCATGCCTTTCAGTCACGTCGCGACAGATCGCAAATACACCCGTCACCGTGTCATCCGCCCGAATTGGAATCACTTTTAACCGCACGCGAATCGGTCTACCTGTGCGGTGGCGAATCAGTACCTCGAGCTCCTTAATGACGCCCGCACGTGAGTATACGAAGCCACGCAACAAGTGATAAATATCCTGCTTGGATAAAAAGACTTGGAGTGGTAGACCCAACAGCGACTCTCGGTCGTACCCGATAAATTCCTCTGTCATCGGATTGACGTCGACAATTCTGCCTTTGAGGTCGAGTTGAACGACGAGATCAGAGTTTTCGTCGAACAGCGACCGATATCGACGCTCGCTCTCGCGCAACGCGCATTCCACCCGTTTGCGGTCGGTAATGTTCCGAATGATGCCACGCATCCCAACCGGCGCCCCGAACGAATTTCGAACCAAAGTCGCCGACGCCTCAAGCGTCAGTTCTTGTCCATCCCCACTCGTAAACTGAAACTCATGCGCCCGTCGAGGGGCTCCTGTACGCCAGACAAATGACCACAGACGATACAAACTCTTCGCCTGTGAATAGGTTAAATGTCTTCGATATGCCTTACCGATTAATTGACACTCTGGTACGCGTAAAATCTCGCACAGAGAAGAATTCAACATCACGAGGTTTGCAGATTGGTCCATCTCGTAATATCCGTCGTAGATACTCTCCAAGATCTCTTTTTGCCAGACAATGTCGCGTGTTGAATTGACTAGCGTACTCATCCGTGTACGCGCCCCTCAAACTTGATTTGTTTCCTTTGTATTGTATCATGTGCCCAAAGGATCGTCAATTTCCAAAAAAGGCGGAAATACCCGCGTTCCACCCTGCGTAACAATATATCGATACAACCATATCGAAATACATCAATATATACGGATATAGATATCGATATACGTTCTCCGCAAATATGCTAGAATATGGGCGAAGGGAGCGTACTCTGTTGACAAGTAAAACCACCGTACTATACTTCGGCATCCAAAAAGGCGGCGCCGCGAAGAGCACCACAGCAGCGGCAACTGCGTACATATTGGCCAAGCGCGGCCAAAAGGTATTAGCAATCGATCTGGACTCGCAAGGCAACCTGACCAACCTATTGAGTGAACACGACGACATTTACGAGTACAGTGGCAGAACCGCGCTGGAAGCGATGAAAAGCGTCGAAGCAAACGGCGAAGAACTAGTCAGCAACTACGTTCATCCAGTATCGGAAGGCATTGATTTGATGCCTAGCGAGGATTTCATGGCCACCCTGTCCAGGTGGCTGTACCGCGAATTCGAGCGCAACTACCCAGGCAAAAACCCAGGTCTTGTACTCCGCGGTGCGTTGGAGAAAATCCTTCGGGTTCGGCCATATGATTTCGTCGTGATCGACAGTCCACCGAGTTTAGGGGACCAATCTATCAATGGCATGGCTGCGGCCACACACATCGTGTCCCTATTTGAACCTAGTAAATTCTGTCTCGATGCACTGCCGCGATTTTTCGAAACCGTGTATCACGTTCGGCAACAACTGAACCCAAACCTCCAAGTCGCCGGAATTCTCGCCACAATGGTCGAAAAGCGCCGGGCCGATGCGCAATTGCTGTTGGAGACCCTCGCGGAAGACGACGAATATGGTCCACTTTTGTTCGCCCAGCGAATCTACCGCAGAGCCGCGACCGGACGTTTGAACTTGCAAGGATTTGTTGAAAACCGCGAACTGCGTCGTGCCATCCAGGAGTATGAGCAGTTTACCGAGGAGTTGTTACAGCGGCTATGAGCGAGTTAAAGGAGAAATTGCAACAGCGGCTAGCCCGGTCGCGCACCGTTCACCAGGAACTTATCCAACCTGCGCCCGCACCTCAGCCGACGCCTGAGCCCATCATCGCAAAAGCAGTCGCGCCAAATGCGATTGAGGTGGATTCGCCGCCCCGGCCTGGACGGCCGAAAAAAATCAAGCGGAAAGTCACCACCCTGTACTTTGATGAGGATTTAGATAAGGCATTGGAAATGTTTCTGCTTCGTCAATATCTGCAAACGGGGACGAAGACCAGCAAGAGCGAGTGGATTCGAGGACTCGTTGAAACCTCGCTGAAAGAGCACAACGCATGGCCACCGCAGGAATAATGCATAGCCTGCAGGCCGCACCGTACATTTAAAGTGAACAGAACACCCAAAAGATAAATTGTGGAGGAAATCTTGTGGCAGTTATCATTTTTGATCTCGACGGCACCCTCATCAACACCGGCGACATCGCGATAGACGCCTACAAATCCGCAATGGCCGAGTTCTCCGTCAAGCCTGCGGACTTACCGACAGACGAACAGATTTTAAAGACGTTTGGACTCCCGGACAGAGAAATTTGGCAGTCGCTGATGCCGAATCACACCGCAGAGGAACAGATGGCAGCCTTCCACCTGTCCTCCACGCGCATCGACGAAGCCATGCGACATCGGGATATCCTCCTGCCCCACGCGCGCGAGGTCGTCCATGAACTGCATCGTCGCGGCTATATCCTCACCACCGCCAGCAATTGCGGCGAGCGGTACCTAGACGCCGTGATGGCCACACAAGGCATTGGCCACCTGTTTGATGAACCCCTCTGTCTCGAGTCGGTCCACGGCACGCGAAAAGCCGACATCTTGCGTCAACTCGTCGCACGCTACGGGCAAGAGTCCAAATTGTACTTGGTGGGAGACCGGTATACGGATCGCGATGCCGCAGCCGAAGTCGGGATGCCATTTATCGGGTGTGACTTCGGCTTTGGCGACGCATCCGAATTGACGGGCGCCATTTACATCGTCAAAGACCTGCCTGGATTGTTGAATTACTTCACCTAATGGTCGTCCCTTCACACCGACACAGGGCAATAGGCCCTTCTCGCGAGGGCCACATGCGCCTACTGCACGAGCCCCGTCAGCGCGACTGCGTGCCGAGCACCCGCTCGCGCACGTTCTCCACGGGCACGATGGTCGTTTGTCCTGTTCGCCTGTCCATGAGTTCAACGCCACCCGCCGCAAGGGAGCGGGCACTCACGGTGATGCGCGTCGGCATCCCGAATAAGTCGGCGTCGCTAAACTTGATTCCGGGGCGCAGTGCCCGATCATCCCAGATGGCATTCTCCATCCCCAGCGCCTGGTACACGTTTTCTGCGGCGCCCACGATTGCTGCATCGTCGCCGACACTGACGATGTGTGTGGCATACGGCGCGACGCTGCGCGGCCACATCATCCCCGCCGCGTCGTGATGCTGTTCGAGAATGCAAGCCAACACGCGCGTGATACCGATGCCATAACAACCCATCACCGCCGGGATCGACCGCCCATCGGCATCCGCCACCGATGCCCCCATCGCCTGACTGTACTTTGTTCCAAGTTTAAACGTATTCCCCGCCTCAATCCCACGCACCTCCCGCAAAGCGCCCCCGCAGCGCCCACACGCCATCCCTGCGCTCACGTTCGTGATATCCGCCGTCGCCACGGTCGCACATGTGGATAGGTCGCCCAAATGCGCGGCAATCGCCGTCCAGGCCGACTTTGAATCAACCCCCTCGTCAACCACAACACGAACATCGAACGCCGCTTCGCGCGCGACGTCCGACGCCGCAGCCTCAGCCAAATCCGCAATGCCAACGGCACGCGTCAGTTTTATCGGATTCACGTCGAGGTGTCTCGGGACCACCACCACGATCACGCCACCTGCCCCATCCCGATACACCTTCACCTGCAATTCATCGCACACGAGCCCACCGCTGGATTTCTGTGCCACCGCCACTTCCCGATTCGCTGCGTATCCGCAGCTGTCACAAATCAACAGCGTATCCTCACCCATCGGAGACAAAAACATAAATTCGTGCGCCATACCGCCACCCATCATCCCGGTATCCGACTCGACGGATACGATGTCCAAGCCACAACGCTTGAAAAATCGAACATAAGCCTCAAGCACTTTTTCGTAGTGCGCGTTCAAATCGTCAACCGTTAGGTGAAAGCTGTAGGCGTCCTTCATCAAGAATTCGCGCAGTCGAATCAGCCCTCCACGCGGACGCGGCTCGTCTCGAAATTTAGTCTGTATTTGGTACATCATCAGCGGCAGTGCGCGATACGATTGCACCATGCTGCGAAAAAAATCCGTGGCAGTTTCTTCATGCGTCATCGCCAAGACCATCGCCGCCCCCGCGCGGTCTGTCAAGCGGGCTAAATCAGGGCCGATACTCGACAGCCGCCCAGACTGTTCCCACAACCCTGCCGGTTGCACCACCGGGAATAGCACCTCTTGTGCACCCAGCGCATCCATCTCCTCCCGCGCAATCGCCTCAATGTGATGCAACGCCCGCACGGCGAGCGGCCCATATGTGTAAATCCCTGCGGACACGCGCCGCACGAACCCAGCGCGAATCAGCAACTGATGGCTGGTCAATTGCGCGTCGGCCGGTACCTGACGCTCCGTTTTAAACACGAGATGGGACATTTTCATCGCAAAATCCCTCCAAAAAACAAAAATAACCCCGCCCATCAAAGGGCGAGGTTGAACTCGCGGTACCACCTTTATTCGCCGCCCACTTCGGCGGCGCTCCACTCCAATCGGCTCTGGCTTCCATCATGCACGAACCAGAACGAATCGGTGCCTTGCGATAACGGGAGGCGACCGGGCGACTCATCATCGCCAGCTCTGGGGTGGGTTCACTGGAGGTTCACAGCCTGATTTCTCACCAAGGTAATCAGGTCTCTTGTCTGCGCTCTCCGGCTACTGGCCCCTTCAACACTGATTATCGAATATATAGACACTTTCGACAGCGGATGTCAATAGGGTGGGGATGTAGGCGGGCCGGGGCGGGGTGGTGCAGGGCCAGGGCGGATCAGGCGACCATCGGCGTGAGGGCGGGATCGTCCGCTGCAGGACGTCGGAGTCATCTGGGCTGCTCGCCGGGAGTGGCCCACGGCTGTGACATAAGGCAGAATATCTGCCCTATTTTCGGGATTTGGGCGACCTCAGGGCAATTAGGGCACGCAAAATACCTTATTTACTCAAATGCCGCCCGATAAAGGCGAAAAGTCGGCCATTAGGGCAGATTTCATGTCTTATCGGCCCTCAATCACGCCCGCGCGTCTTAATAAGACATCCGGCGCCAATCGCAACGGACAAAACCGAATCACCATCCGCAGCCGGAGAGGCCCCGTCACCAGGACCTCAGTTGCTCGGCGCGTAATACGCCAACAAATTTATATCCGCCTGTGTGTGCCCGTTCTGCGGTTGCAAGTTGACGGTTGTCACGTCCAGCAGCCGTGGAGCGTCGTGCAGCCCTTCCAGAAATGCTTCGACCTGCGCACTACTGCCTTGCACCGCCAACTGAAGGCTGATATTTGGCAGCACTTGCCCGCCACCTGTTGTTCCCGTCTGGTTTGCAGAAGATGCATTCGTGGTCGTAGTAGATTCGTCCGTCGAATTCGCCGCACTTGCGGCCGCTATGCTGACGACCCTTACACCCGTCTCTGCGGCTACTTTTGCAAAGGTTGCGAGGAGGCCTGATTCATCCGCGTCACTCGGCAGTGTGATGGATTTCGCCCCCGTCCCACTTTGAGGAGCCACCGTGTTCGGCGACGGAGATGACGAAGCATGGGTACTTGAGGCGCGGTTGGCGATGGATTGCTGCAAATTCGCAACCTCGCCCCGGAGGCTTAAAAGCTTGTCCCATTGCGGACGGAACCAAAACAAGTACAGGAGGGCGATGAGTGCAAGCAGAAATACGGCGATGACCAGTTTGGTTTCCCGCGGTGTCAATTTCCGATTCACGGATTCGTGCCCCCCGTCTGTGTCGGTGCGATGGTCAGTTGGTACAGGTACTGCAGCGGAGCCTTGTTCGATCCATCCGCCGGCCCAACCATAACCGCCGTCTGGTTGGTGACGCCTAAGCTGAGGTTTTGCAGCGTGACTTGATGAACCCAGGCGTCTGAACTGAGCGCGTGTTCGAACGTCGAGACGGCGATGACGCCTGAACTTCGTCCCGAAACTTGTATTGACGATCCGCTCGCTTGAATGGTATCGACGGTCATGCCCCCTGGCAGCGCGTCGTGGATATCCTTGAGCTCTCGGGCCCAATCCGTTCGCGCTGCAGCCAGTGCCTCTGCCTGTTGTGTGATTCCTTGCGTCGAACCGCCACCCGCCTGGGCGGAATGTCCCTGCTGGTCAAGCGATTGAGTCAAATGGTTCACCTGCTCAGTATACCGCGCTTGTGTCGCGTAGAACCATACTTGCATGGCCACCAAACACGCGACAATGACGGCAATGGGCACCGAAATGACCAGCCATTTGCGGGATGGGCTGTGCCATGGTGATCGTGTGCCCCGCGGTTTCGAGACTCTCGGAAGTAAGTTAATATCCACGCCGTTTACTCCTCACGCATCGCTAGTCCAATGGCGGCTGTGTAATCGACCGAAACGGAACCATCACCCGCAATCAAGCGCCCGCGTCGCCCAGCGATGAAGTTGGTTTGAATCACATCCTGAAACGACAGCGTCCGCACAAGGACGCCCGTCCGATCCGTGATGTTTGCCTGCTGGTGCGGATTTAACAAGTGACTGCCCGTCATGATAATCTCCTGAAATTGTGCCGAGCGCTGATTGAGCGTGTACTGAAAGAAATTCATGGTGCGTTCCAACTCGGACGCAATCCGCCCCACATAATCCGACAAAGACAAGACTTCAAGCGACGGATGCACGCGCGCGGGCGCAGTGGCAGGCAGCGATAGTTCGTCAGTGGCGGCCATCGCCGTAGCGCCCGCAGCGCTATCGTCGACGCCTTCGCCAAACCCGCCTTCAAGCGGACTATCTGTTTTGTCGCCTAGAATCACGGGAACTTCTCTCGTCAAATAGAGCAATCCATCGTGAAATACGTGGACACTTGTGCCGTGAGTATCCATCTCCGTCAAAATGAACGTCTCCGGCAATTCAACCACCCGCAGCAATACGCGAAACTTGGCCAAGGGGCGAATATCAATCGACGCTACTTTGATTTTTCGCTTGCGCAACCGCTCCACGAGCGGGCGAATAAAGGCGCCATCGGCTGCTATCAAAATCACACTCACGTTGTCGCCCTCACCCTGATCCGTTGAGGCAGGGCATCGAACAAAATCAAATACCACCTCGGCAAACGGCAAGTGAATCGTGTTGGTCAATTCAAACTCGATAACCTCCCGCAACTCCTCGTCTGTGAAGTTGGGAAGCGTGAGTTGTCGAATCACAGTGTACACACTGGGGATGGACACGTGCACGCGCTTGCCCCTCAGCTTGTAACCGTGAAGCGCGTGGTCGATGAGTTGTTCAAGGCGGATCCAATCGACATCGTCACCGCCGTGGAAGACGCCCGCTTCCACGGGTTGCTCACTCATCTGCTGCAACCGCAGCGTCTGCCCCACCTGGAGTTCCACCACGCGAATGGCATCCAATCCAATATCTAGTCCAATCCTACTGGTGCCCTGTCCCCGCGCCATACGTCTCCCACCTAAATCTCCGTTATCGACTTGAGTGTATATCCACTACCACCAGGCTGCGACGACACGGGGCAACTGGCGGATTGAACATACGGATTCGCCGAAAAAGAACCACCATTCCCGCGGGTACCCAACGCAATCGCCGCCTCTTTCTGGACTTTGACCGTCGTGCCCGAATTTTGATAGAGGTACTGGTCCACACACAAGTTCCCATCAATCAATAGGGAACTCTGGCTATTCATCAGGACCCATCCATCTTTCTTACTCGTCCCGTTGACCATGGTCGATGCCACGACTGCATCCCCTTTGACATGCAAGGTCGCACCCGAGTTCACAGTCACTGGCCCTGTTTCTATCAGACTACCATCTATCGTCAAATTGCCGTTGCTATTCACCGTGACGCCGCCTTGGATGCTCGCATTCTGCTCAATTGTAAAGCCTGTATTGACCGAGAGCGCGGTTCCATCCGCCAAACTTCCTACCTGCAGTTGCGATCCGCTGTTAATATTCAACGTTTGACAAGACAATTGCCCAGAAATGGTCAACTTCCCGTTCACCGTCACCGTGTTGGCAATCACATCGCCGTCAATCGTCGCCGTCCCGCCAGAGTTCAACGTGACATTCGTCGCGTCAAGCGATCCGTGGACCGTCAACGTCGCCCCACTGTTCGCAACGACATTGCCCGTGACCAACTCCTTCATATCCCCCGCGGCGTCGCCATAGGTCATGGTGCCGCTGTTCAAGTTCAAATCCGTCGGATTGCCGCCCGGTGTACTGGAGTGGATCACGATATAAGGCCCCCCCGCCTTCGTCTCCTCAGCGGCATCGACTTGGGCTTGGGTGGTCGCGTTGCCATCCGCTACGTACTCACTCGAATACTGGCTGTAGGGATACGGATTCTGCGTCTGTCGCACAGGCACGGTAGAAGTGGTGGAACCAGAACCAGATGACTGGAAGGTGACGTCGAGTGTAATCGACGATCCGCCCTTCGACACCCGCACAACCTCATGAATCGTGCCACTCGAATCGGTGTACGAATCCGTAATCGTCGCCGTATAGCCCTGTGCGTCCAATTGTTGCGCGGCGTCCCCTGTAACTTTCGACACCCCGTCGGCGTCCGTCAGTTCCGACTGCTCCTTGGTCGCTGTGTCGGTAATGATCTGCTCGATGTTCGACAAGTCATTCTGAATCTCCGTGTCACTTGTCAGGTGCCCGACCGTCTCCGTCTGCAACCCGTGCACCCCGGTGCCCATCACGTAAGACGACGCAAACATCGCCGCACTGACAAGGGTCACCATGACGACGCCGAGCATCAGCACCCAAAGAAGTGTGTAGCCTTCCTCACCCTGATTTCGCTTTCTCCGCACTCTCCTCATATCATCACCGCTGCTCTGCGTCATGGTAACCGGCTGTCAACACAAACGTCGCTGATTTGCCGCCCGCCGTCTGATAGGTCGTGGCCAATCGAATGATAAAACTATTGACAAACTCACATTGATAGGAAGCATCAAACGGAAACCCGGCGTCGCCGATGAATTGCGGGAAATCCCACGTCACCTGCAGGCCGTTCTGATAAAAGTTGGCGTTTGGCGGTTGGAGTGTTGCGGGATCTATCGTCGTACCACACGCCGTCGGAGACGTCTCCGGTACATTCGTTGTGAAGGCGACGCTGTATGTGCCATCGGGAAGTTGCGTAAACACCAGTGCCCCAAACCGATGCGGATTGGCCAAGGCCAACGACTGATTCGCCGAATTCCCTGTATCGTTGGTCACCACAGCGTTCGTGTTGTACAACCACGGAATATTTCCTGTGGCGTTCGCCGGCACCATGGTCGAATTTTGGTCATACAGCCACAACACGACCTGCTTCGTAGGGGCCTCTTGATACTGAATTTGAACATAGTGCGCCTTGTGAAGCTCTGTATTCAATAATTGATTGGTCAGTAAGACTTTTCGCTCAGCGGCGTTGTAACCAATGAGACTGATAGCCCGCTCTGCAGAAGGCCACAGCACTGCCAATATCACTGCGCCGACAATGGTCGAAATGACGATAGCGGCAAGGAGTTCGATTAACGTAACACCCTGGTTTTCCTGCCGTAGGCGCTGCCATTGACGCATGTCTCTTCCTCCTACGACAGTTGATACGCAGGTGCCTGGACAGTGGCCTTGCGACCATCCGGGTCTGTGACGGTAATGGTAAAGTTGCGTGTCAGCTGACTGCCCTGCGCACCACTAGCCGTGTACGTGACATCGTATGTGTATCCCGTACTGCCAATCTGTCCGGAACTCGTAGCTGTACCGACACTCTGTCCCGCATCTGCGGTGAGTTGAATGTTGAACACGATAGGTGACGACGTACTCGAATTGGTCAGTTCGTTGCCGACAAGCCTCAATGGAATCGTGTTTTTGACCTGGTCAACCGCGCTTGTTCCATACGTTTCACGCAGCGACTCGGCGATCTCGGTGGCGTAGCCCAGGGCGTGATCGTACTGTGTTGTCGCCAGTGTGCCCTTTTGAACCGACTGGATGGCCGCGAGAACGGCTGTCAGGAGCAACGCCAGAATCGCAACCGAAGCCAGGACCTCGATGAGCGTAAATCCACCGTCCGAATCGCCACTGGAATTCGCTTTGGAATGCGCTTGGCTGTTATGTTCACGCGTTCGCATACTGAGTACCTTCATGCCGACATATCTCCAACGCTCATCAACTTGCGACTCACCCACCGCGAAAGGCGTAAGTTCCCTTGAAACATTCCAACGGAAGATTGGCCCCTCAATACGTGAGGAGCCAATCGACGACTACCGTTATGAAGGTTAACTTCCTGAACTCGTGGAGCCCGTTCCGTCTGGATAGATATAGTACGTAGTGCCGCCTCCGAATGAAAACGACGCGGCATCTGAGTTGCTAGACTCATCTGAGGTGGTGATTGTCCAGTCTCCGTCCGTGCCCGTTTGCGCCTTCGGAACCTCGTCTAGATAACCACCTGTTGTCTGTCCAGTAATCCCCTTCACCAAAAGATCATACATATTTTCCGGGTCACCGCCACCAAATGTAACATTCACATTTGTACCAGTCTCGTTTGGTGCTAGCGTACCAGAGCTTAACGTCATCGTCCCATCGCCACTTTGCGTACTCTCGTAATCAAAGTCCGCACGCTGCAACGCATCGATAATAATCTTCTCATTATCCTTGTCCGTATTGATTTTAGACTTATTAATCTGTCCCATAATGACGGGAATGGCCACGGCCGCAATAATCGCGAGAATGACGACCACAGCCAACAACTCAATCAGTGTGACACCCTTTTCCTCGTTTAGCCGCTGCAACCACATTTGCAGCCTTTTCACCCATGTTCTCATTCGCCCTTGTCTCTCCCCTGATTTTTTTCGTATGTCTGAGATGCCTGTCTCGCCCTTCAAACCTATGTAATCCAGGTACTAACCCGAGAATTACCTACCCTTATCACAATCTATCTATGAAAAAACTATGCCGCATACCTAGCTCATATTCCCTAAGCCCTGATAAAGAGAGAACATAGGCAATAGCGCCGCGAGGACAATACCGCCGACCACGACGGCCAGAAACGCAATCATCACGGGTTCTATCAGTTGCCGCAGTCGATCAACCATCGTCGCCACATCCGCCTCGTAGAAATCGGCAACTTTGCCGAGCATGTCGTCGAGGTTACCCGTCTGTTCACCGATGCGAATCATCTGGGTGACCATCGGGGGAAACGCGTCGTTTGCGCGCAGTGGCTCCACAATAGATTCACCACTTTGCAAATGCTCGCGAGCATCGCGCAGCGTGCTTGCAATATAGCGATTATCGACCGCATCCGCCGTGATAGAGATGGCCTCCAACGCAGGCACAGCACTTCGAAAAAGCATCGACATGGTGCGCGTCGTACGAGCGACCGCCGCCTTTTGCAACAGTGTCCCAAACACCGGGATTCGCAAAATCCACTTATCCTTGAGGTAGAGATTTTTCGGGTTGCGGGACGCGATCAGTATCGCGGCACACAAGACAACAATGATGGACAATACAATGTACCAACGATGTGTGACAAAGAAGGAGAGTGCTAAGATGATTCTCGTTGGCAGAGGTAGTGTGAGATGCTGATCTTGAAACACGGTCACGAACGTAGGAATCACTCGGACGAGCAGAAAAATCGCCACCGCAATGGAAAAGATGCTCACCGAAACCGGGTAGACCATCGCGGACTTAATTTTCTCTGTCGTCTCGTGCTGCTTCTCGACGTACGTCGCGGTACTCTCCAGCACGTCGTCCAATGTACCGGAGACTTCACCCGCGTGAACCATTTGAACGAACATTTGCGGAAAGATTTTGGGGTGCTGCGCCAAGCTCTCCGACAGCGCCGTCCCGTCCGTCACGCGCTCCATCACGCTGTCCAGCGCGAATCGGAAATCTTTGCTTCGCGCTTGCTCCGCCAACACTTGCAACGACTCCACGACGGGGATTCCGGCCCGAATCAACGTTGCAAACTGCCGACAAAACACCACAAATTCATCCGGTTTGATCTTCTTTCTACCAAACGTAATTTCCTTTGTCCATACTGAATTCTTGACCTCTTCAATTTGAACCACATGAATACCTTGTTGCGTCAACTGATACAATGCTTCGTCACGGTGCTCCGCTTCAACGCGGCCGCGTTGCCGATGACCTCGGCTGACGATGCCTTCGTATGTGAAGACAGCCATCGTGGGCGCTCCTTTCCGCGGGCGATATCAATAGCGCGCGTCCATCGCCGTGACCCGGAGAACTTCCTGGACGGTCGTCAACTGTGCACTCGCTTTTGCCAATCCGTCTGCAATCATCGCAGTCATGCCATGCGCCAAGGCGTACGCCCGATAGTCGCTGTCCGATTGCCTATTCAACACCATGCGGGCTATCTCGTCGTCCATGAGAAACAGTTCATGGACCGCCATGCGCCCCTTGTACCCCGTGTTGCCACACGCTCTACATCCGCGGCCAATCACCAAATTCTCACTGGAGCAGCCGTAATCGGCAAACAATTTCTCCTCGATTGGCGTCGGCTGATACGGCACGCTGCACTGCCGACACACTTTGCGGACCAACCGCTGAGCCACGACGCCCGTGATGGCCGATGCGACCATGTAGGGTTCCACACCCATGTCCATCAAGCGGTTCAAGGCGCTCGCCGCATCGTTCGTGTGCAGGGTGGAGAACACCTGGTGGCCCGTCACGGCGGCACGAGCAGCAATTTCCGCGGTCTCGTCGTCACGTATCTCACCAATCATGACAATATCCGGATCCTGCCGCAAAATCGCCCGCAACCCCCGCGCGAACGTCAGGCCTGTCGCGTGATTCACCTGTACCTGATTGACCCCGTCCATCTGATACTCAATCGGATCTTCGATGGTAATGACGTTGACCTCCGGCGTCGCGCGCTCGCGCAGCGCGGCGTACAGAGTTGACGTCTTCCCTGAACCTGTCGGCCCCGTGATGAGTATCGCGCCTTGCGGACGATGGAGCATAGCGCGAAACGTCGAGAGATTCGCGTCGCTGAAGCCTAATTGCTCCAGTTGCAAGACCGTCGTTCGCAAATCAAGTACACGCAACACGACCTTCTCACCGTGCGCCGTCGGCATCGTCGAGACGCGAACGTCGATATCGTGGTTCGCCTCGTGAAGCTGAAACCGACCATCCTGCGGCAGACGCTGTTCGGCGATATTCAGGCTCGCCAACACTTTCACGCGAGCCACGAGCACGTTCTGCATACTGCGCGGCAAGGTCTGCTCTGTGCGCAGAACGCCGTCGACGCGATAGCGAATGCGTACCCCTTCGGGTTGTGGATCAAAATGAATGTCACTCGCCCGCGCCGAAACGGCCTGCAACAAAATCTGATTCATCAGGCGCACCACAGGCGAATCCACGCGGTTGGCTTCCGCTTCGTCGACCAACGCTTCGGCAGGGACACTCTGAATCGCCGCCTCCACCGACTCTTGCAAATTGTAATAGCGATGAATGGCTCGTTGAATGTCGTCCCGCGCGGCAATCGCCGGCTCAATCGCAAAGCCTGTCGTCATTCGCAAATCGTCGATGGCATAGTAATCGAGCGGATCGACCATCGCCACAAAAAGGCGGTTTCCCTCCCGGCGAAACGGGACAACTTTATACGTCTTCGCGAGGCGTTCTGGAATGAGTTTTAGTAGATTTCTGTCAATTTGATATTGGGAGAGCTGTACATGTGGAATACCCAGCTGAAATTCGAGCACCTCGACGAGCTGCTCTTGTGTAATATACCCCTTGTTGATGAGGACATCGCCCAGGCGCTCCTCCGTCTCGCGTTGTTCACGCAGTGCCTGTTGGAGCTGCTCAGGTGTCAGGATGCCGACCTCGACAAGCATTTCACCGATCCGCTTTCGCGCCATACCCAATCCCCTACGGATTCTGACGTTCTATACATGAGTTAATATAGCACAGAAGACAAAGCTTTGGACGAGCGGAATCAGGCGCCCGAACAAAACTTCGGGCTCCTGACTTGGAGGCGTTAGCTCATTTTTCTTTCATTCAGGATTGGACGGGCGCCCGACGCCACCCGGCGAATAGCCACTTTCCCGCCTGGACGAGCCCGTAGATACCCGACGGAACGCCGGAGAACATCAGCCACATCAGCGGTTCATTGTACCGTTGATACGCGAAGAACACGCTGAACAAGACCGTAAAGTACAAGAGCGTCAACAGGACCGTGAGAACCTCGCGGCGTTTGCCGTGTGCAAATAACAGCGCGAGGCCGTGGCCGATCAGCGAGATCCAAAGTAGGACAGGCTGAATCGCCTTGAGCGTGTCCGGCAATACACCGAGGATGCGAATGGGATAATACGCCCGGTTCCAAAGAATCCCCGGCTTAATCCACAGATAGCTTCGCCAAAAATCCTGCGGATGCGCGTGATGCCACTCGCGAATGCGATACATCGCCGCGTGCTGCTGAGCTTTAAACCACGCAATTTCGTGCATGGCTTGCGGCCGCAAGTCAGGGTGTACATCCAGGATGTGATGCTCGACGACGGTCGGATTGCTCGGATTCGGGAAATTCACGCCTTGGAACGTGCCGAGCAACAGCGGGTTGGCCGCATCGTCCGTCAGCGCAATAAACTGATGAAAGACCAGCAAGTTGCGAATCCACCAAGGCAACATGCAAACAACCACAATGCACGCCGCAATGACCCCATGTCCAATAAGCTTGCGCCACGGGTAACGCTTGATAATCAAATAGAATAGTACAATGACGGCCCAAAGTAGCACATTTGGCCGGAAATACACGGACACCATGAACAACACGGTGGCAATGACGACGTGGCGCAACCTGTGTGAGTCGGCGGCCTTGAACAGGTAGAACACGGTCCACGCGAAAGCGGCCATAAACGGCGTCTCCGTCAGGAACAACGTATCCGTTTCTATCCCTGGCACGTACAGCGCAAGAAACAAAGCCACGACAAACGCAGCATACCGGTTCCAAACGTAGGCTACACTCTGGTACGCCCCGAGGATACCGACAGCGCCAATCAGCGTAAACACGATTTTCCCGACATACAGCCCAACGGCACCTTGTCCAAACACGCCGAGCACGGCAGCCAAAATCAGCGTCATGCCGGGTAACATGTGAACCGTCGGCGCATCCGGGGTGTAGTATGAATATGTACCCGATTGCAAGAGCCACTCTGCACTGCGCAAATACCCTGCATCATCGCTGTGGAGGGTCACATACGGTCCGTAATGGAAAATGACACATAGACGAATGACCATCGCCAGGGCGATGGGGACTATCCATAGTGCGTGATGTAAGATTCGTTGTCGGTTCATTGATTCCCAAGCCTCACAAGTTATTTGCCAACAGTCTACACCATTCGACAGGCAGTGAATACCCGCTGACAGACGTCACCATCGACGATACAATCATCTGTGAGAGGAGCGGTTGCACGTGACGGTGACAGATGCTGCAAAAATGGAACTGCTTCGATTCAGCCGAGAAGAACTCGCCGACGGCGAATTCATTCGAGTAGCCCGGGCCTATCAGTGTGGTGGTCCAAGATTCCAACTCATCGTGGATGACACAGAGAGCAAGTTGGATGAACGAATTGTGATAGATGAGGTCACCCTCTTCGTCGACAGCGCGTGCCACCGACTGCTTAAGGACGTCACGATCGATTTTACGGACGCCGGTTTCTCATTCCATGACGCTGACAATCTGCGCTGTTAGGGTACGCGTTGGCGCGGGGACGGCGGGGTGGCTGTGGGTCATCGGGGCGAAGCGGGCCTCCGGGCGCACGGTGGGGCCTGGGTGTCAGGGCGAGCGGGCCTCCGGGCGCACGGCGAGGCCTGGGTGTCAGGGCGAAGCGGGCCTCCGGGCGCACGGTGGGGCCTGGGTGTCAGGGCGAATAAGGCACAATATCTGCCCTATTTCCGGATTTTCTGTCGATTCAGCGAAAATAGGGTACGGAAAATGCCCTATTTACTGAAAAGCTGCCCGATAAAGGCCAAAAACTGAGGATTAGCGCAGAGTTGATGCCTTATTGGCGCCGAGAGATGCGCGAATGTCTTATTAAGACATTCCAGCCGGCATGGTGCCGCTCAGGCGCATCAGTGGTCACCGGCAGCCACCCGGCAGGGCCTGGGTGTCGCGGCAATAAGGCACAATATCTGCCCTATTTCCGGATTTTCTGTCGCTTCAGCGAAAATAGGGTACGGAAAATGCCCTATTTACCTAAAAGCTGCCCGATAAAGGCCAAAAACTGAGGATTAGCGCAGATTTGATGTCTTATTGACGCCGAGAGATGCGCGAATGTCTTATTAAGACATTCCAGCCGCAAGGTGCCGCTCAGGCGCACCGGATCACCCACCTCCACACCCGCAGGGCGCCAGTTTTGCGCACCCGATCACCGGCCCCAAACCACGCCACTATGCTGTGTGAGTCACTCCGCCAAAACCATCCGCGCGCAATCAGCTCAGGCCCACGTGCTTAATCAGCAGCAACGAGATATAGAAGATGCCAACGCCTATCACAGCGGCAATCACACTGCCGCGATTCTGGCCTCGGACAACCGGCATGAGATCGGTCATTGACACATAGAGGAACGTGCCCGTAGCCAGCGCCATTAATATTTTGACGACATGTTGGTCAATCGCCCCAACTTCCAGGGTCAGAACGGCGCCAATGAGCGTCGAGACCGCGAGGCCCACGGACGTCAACAGCGCGCGCACCCGCGATGTGCCCGAAGCGAGCGTGATGGTGGCCATACTGAACCCCTCGGGAATTTTGTGCATGGTAATGGCGACAAAAATGAGCAATCCTGTGGCGCGGCTGATACTAAATGCGCCTGCGATAATGACGCCATCCATAAAGGTATGTAACAGCAAACCGACGAAAGAAACGAAGGCAGCCCGAGAACTAAGTACCGCGCCAGGGTGATGTCCCATCTCGGGGGCAGCCGACTCGCGGTGGTGTGCATTCGCGCTGTATCGTTCTAAAATCAACAAAATGAGATAACCAATGACAATGTATAATGGCGATGTTCCCGGCAGTTCGCTCAGGGAGTCAGGCAATCGGTCTAGTACGGTGGCGCCTAGTAGGAACCCCGCGCCGAGCCCCGTGACAATCATCGTCTGTTGTGGGTTAAGTCGCTTAACCACAGTGACAGCACCGCCAATCACATCAGCAAATGCTGCAATGGTGCACAAGATCAGTGCAAACCACATTGACCTACATCACTCCACGAGTCCCAGACATTTGGTGTAGCATGGTGATTGTATCAGCGTTATACTAGCGTGTAAATAAGGGCTGTTACGATTTGTATGTGATTCGGGCAATCTATAGACAGTCCGATCCCGATAAAGCATCAAATAAAGCGTCAAACTTGCGATGCAATCAGCGTTCATCTTGCGGGGCTGATGCGCCCAGGCAGAAAGTGTGAGATTGAGATGGAAGACCGACATGAAACCCTCGTCCACGGCGTCGTTGTGCGCGGTGTTGGCGTCCAACCGGACACCAAGTGTGCGCACTATGCGTCGGAAAAAGACATTATTGCCATCAAGTTCCCGTGTTGCAATACCTACTATCCTTGCCACGCGTGTCACGATGCCGTGGCCAATCACAAAGCGACCGTTTGGCCCAACGCCCAGTTTCGTGAAAAGGCGGTTCTCTGCGGGCATTGTGGACACGAACTCTCGATACAAGATTATCTCGAGGCAAACAACACCTGTCCATCCTGTTTCGCATCATTCAACCCAGGTTGCAGCCGACACTATCATCTATATTTCTCCATGGCGTAAGGTTTTAATCCTTTTAATCCAGGCGGACAGAAAATACGTCAGGCAGGGATTGCAATTTCGAAATGACGTCATTGGCATCGGCGCCGCGGCGCGTTCGCAACTGGATCGTCACCGTCAGTGTCGGCGTGTCTGCTGCCGCAGTCACGCTGCGGATGTTTGCCTTGCGCACCTCGGGACATCCAGTCTCAAGCGTATGCAGCACCGCGTGCAAGTCGCCTGTCTCGACAATTAGGCGGCATTGGGAGGGGAGGGAGAGGCGGCGGGATCGATTCAGGACCTCTAAAGCAATCAACACTAACAGTGTCGTCACTGTGCCAACGACGTACATCCCTGCACCAATCGCCAGCCCAATTCCAGACGTCGCCCACAAACCTGCGGCTGTCGTCAAGCCGCGCACGGATTGGCGCTGGACAATAATTGTCCCCGCACCGAGAAAACCAATTCCACTGACTACCTGCGCCGCAATTCGGCTTGGGTCCAAAACGATTGAATTCGATCCCACCAAATCCTGAAACCCGTACTTCGACACAATCATGATCAGCGCGCTGCCTACACACACCACGAAGTGGGTACGCAAGCCAGCTTCCTTTTCGCGACTTTTTCGTTCCCAGCCAATGAACGCACCAAGAATGCCTGAGATAATCAGCCGTAATACCAACTCCAATTGCATGTGCATGCAGGTCACCTCGCTTGTTTCTGTCGCCTATACCACAAACTTGTCTTTTCCATCAATCTTACGTCGGATAGGTCTTTCCTAGTCTGAAAACTTTGCCACGCATTCCAGCAAACGATAATTACATTATGTAAACTAGCGTGTTACAATCAATGCAGGGGTTACGTAGCATCTACCTGTTTGTGTAGTTGCAAGTTACTTCTTCTCCCATATTCGACAATGGCTCGACTCTTTCAAAGAGTTCGAGCCTTTTTTGCGTCATCACATACATAGCCCTAGCCATGAGGCGAAGCCCCCGCCATCAACCAAGCCGGGAAACAGATATGAAGAAGCCGGATGGACCACCAGAATCTCTGATGGAACCAGCCGGCATATGAGGACAACACAGTCATCTGGATACAGCGAGATTACTTCAGAATCGTCAAGGTGCTATCCTTTTGCGAAACGAGTAAGTCATAGCCATTGTCCTGGAAAAATCCGTAGCCAAAGAGAGGGACGCCGGAATAGCTGGGATCGACAATGCATGGAATATCCGGGAATTCAGTCCCCCCGATACTCAACGTAATTTTGCTGACGTACGCATCGTCTTCACCGCCAACGCCCTCGACCTGAATATCCCCCAGATTCGGCAGGTTGAGCGCGTCCGCCAAGCTCTTCGTAATCAGCGGCTCAAATGCCCCCGTGTCCAACTGCAGCAAGACGTCACTTCCCCCCGCCTGCGCATTGAAGAGGACAGCATTTTGATACGTTGTAATGGGGACAGAGGCGACCACGGTGTCTCCGGCTGGAGGCGTTGCTGGCGTCGTGGTGCTCGCAGGCGAGAACGTCACAGACGTAGTGGTCGATTGCACATGCCCGCTCGGATCTTTCCACGAAGCAGTGACCTTCACCGTCTCCGCGTGACTGTCATCAACGGCTGCAATATAGCTCCCATCCTCATCCGTGTAATCACTGAGGGTGTTTTTGTCCTGATCGGACGAAAAATAAGCGTTTCCCGTCACCGACAAAGTGATGAGCTGATGCGGAACGGATTCGTCATTGTCGCCAACCAGCACGTTAATTGGCGCCGGGCTGCCAACGGGCGCGGACTGCTTGTCCATGTAGATTTCGTAATCGTGCGGAACAGGGACAGACGTAAAATTAAAGCCGCCCCCCTTCAGCTTGGTGGCCTTGATTTTCGCTCCAACCTTCGCCCATGGCAGGTATGTGTTTCCTTGATACACCACGCCCTGAACGGTACCGCCGGTAATCGCAAATTTACCATCGCCTAAATACTCATACGGGGTTTGAAACGACTTGAGCGCTTGCCACTCGAGATACGTCTCATTGCCCACCGCAATCGCTGGGATGGACTTCCCATTGACTTCCGCCCGAACTTGACCGGGGGCCGCCTTCGTCGTAGCCGCATAAGCCGTAGCGGCAACACTGGGGATCAAGAGTGCAACGGCGGACGACGATAGCAGAATGCTCAATTTTTTGATGGGCTTCACAGAATCTTCCTGCCTTCTCTTAAATAGATAATCCTCCATAGACTTCGATCCGCCCTATCCCCATTCCTGCTAATCCAATTCGACATCTCGGGGTTTTCATGCAAAACTATAAGAAAGCGCAAACATCGATTGCGAAGATTAAGGAGGTTCTGTCGTGAAATATCGCGAACTAGGCAGTATTGGACTGAAAGTCAGTGAAGTGAGCTTCGGCACGTGGGCCATCGGCGGCGCTTGGGGCAATGTCGATGAAAAAGAGGCGCTCGACGGACTTGCGCGCGCTATCGACCGCGGAGTCAACTTTTTTGACACCGCCGACGTCTATGGCGACGGCCGCTCCGAACATCTGCTCTCCATCGCGACCAAGGGGCGCGAGGACGAGATTCACATCGCGACGAAATTCTGTCGGGCGGGCGATATTCACGACCCGAACACATACTCTGAAGCGTCGGTTCGTGCGTACTGTGAAGCAAGTCTGAAACGCCTCAACCGCGAGACGATTGACCTCTACCAAATCCACTGCCCGCCGCACGAAATTCTGAAGCAAGGGGCCGTCTTCGAGGTGCTGGACAAGCTCAAGCGCGAAGGCAAAGTGCGGCACTACGGCGTGAGCGTCGAAACGGTTGCGGAGGGATTGACCGCCATTCAGTACCCGGGCGTCGAGGCCCTGCAGGTCATCTTCAATATCTTCCGGCAAAAGCCCATTCACGAACTGTTCCCGGAAACAGCCAAGCGCAATGTCGGTATTCTGGTACGGCTCCCGCTCGCCAGTGGCCTACTGACCGGAAAATTCCGCAAGACCGACGTCTTTCCAGAGGATGACCACCGCCAGTTCAACCGCAATGGCGACGCCTTCAACGTCGGCGAGACATTTGCAGGCCTGCCATTTGAGACCGGGGTCGATCTCGCCCAAGACCTCACCTGGATTGCAAACGGTCGCGGCACAATGGCTCGCGCCGCACTCAAATGGTGCTTGGCATTCGACGAAGTCTCCTGTGTCATCCCTGGTTTCAAATCCGTGGCGCAAGTCGACGACAACCTCGCTGCACTCGACGTGCCACCGTTCTCGGCGGAAGAACTCGCACGGCTATCCGAGTTCTACAATGAGCGCGTAAAAGCGCACATCCGCGGCGCGTACTAACGTACTACCCACCGCGATAACGTACTATGTAAGCACCACGAGGACGACGACGGCGCGCGAACACAGACGACAATCCCAAACGCGCTATCGGGATAGACAACCGTGGCGCGCAAGAAAGCGAAGCTATCTGTCGCGTTCTTGCGCGCCCCTTCCCTTTATCTCGACAGGATGTAAGGTCACGCAGACACCGGTGTCCTGATATCTTCGCTGACTGCACCCTGCTTCGCGAGAATAGACACACCCATACAAGGTAATACTGCCTCCGATATCTGAATGTGCCCCAGGAGGCAGATCTCGTGTCAAATCCAACAACGGACTACACCAATATTTACGAAGCCACAAAAAGGCTCCAGGACCTCAGATTTCAACACTGGATTCAGCACGACATATTTACATGGTTCTGGTGGTTGCTATTGGCGCTCGTAATTGTCCCCTGGATGATCTGGTGGAAACTCGTCGATAAGACGAGGTTGCTTGAACTGATGCTTTTTGGCGCATTCGCCGCCGTCATTTCTGTCACACTCGATACAATCGGAACACTAAACCTCTGGTGGATGTATAAAACGGAGTTCATCGTTCAATTTCCTGGCTTACTCACGGTTGACATCACCGATATCCCGGTGGTCTTCATGCTAGCCCATCAATATTGCGCGACGTGGAAGTCATTCACCATTACCGTATTTCTGATTTCCGGATTGGCCGCATTCGTGATTGAGCCGCTATGTAAGTGGCTAGATGTTTATACCCTGCTCTCATGGCGGCACGTCTACTCATTCGCAATCTACTTCATCATGGCCATGTCACTTCGACTGACCGTCATCAAACTACAGGAAACAGAATTACGATCCGCACAAAAATAGCAGCACCGCAATCACAGGACGTCCCCGTGTCGTGCCACTCGGCACGGCGTAATCAAGATTCCCGTTCCTTTGACGCACGCGCACCCATCTCTTGCATGCGCTTTTGTACCCGATCATTTGGCGTCCAGCAATGAAATTGATACGTCGGGCGCGTCTCATAACCGAGTCTCGCGCAGACGGTCTTCACACCCTCATCCGTCCGCATCGCCCGAAAATGCGTGCACGATGCGCAGCAGTGAAATCGGTGTGCCACGTCCATCCCTCCTACGTACTGCAAAAAACGAAGCCGAAGCCGAGGCTAAGGTAAGGCTGGTGGGGTATAAGTGGGCAGCCGGGATCGAACGGATTCATCTACAATTCGCACGTACACGGTCGGGAGATGAAGCTCGGCAACAGCGTCCGGACTGACCCGTTGCCCGTACCATTGGCGCGGCACAGCTGCATATACAGAGTCGATATCGGCTATCAGAGACTCGACGTCAATGCCCTCGTACACTGGGCGCCCCTCGGCTAGGTATCCCCTTGCGCGCTGCCACATCGCATATCCTCCGCGGACATTCCCACGTTGCAGATGATACAGCGTCACCGCCGCCTGAATCAGCCCCTTCAGGACCACCGGGCGCCCCCGCTCCAACCACAGATGTTCTCCATATTCATGGCACTCGAAGTAATCTTTGGCAACGTTGAAATAGTACAAGTACGAAAGCAGGCGATAGTCCATCTGCGGCACCCCTTGAAGGTCGGATTCCGTTGTCAGGCAGCTTGCATGATACAGTGGGGGCACCCCATTCGGGGGCCCACCCACTTGGCGATCAACCGCTTACCAAATCGGAACAAACCCGTCGATTTCTTGGAGAATCGTCTCGATTTCAGCCAACACGTCGTCACTGAGCACGACGTCGACCGCTTTGACGTTTTCCTCTACTTGCGAGACGCGGCTGGCGCCAATAATCGCAGAACTGACGCCCGGCTGGCGAAGTGTCCAGGCGATGGCCAACTGCGAGAGCGAAGTACCAATCGATTCAGCGATGTTCTCCAGTTTCTGCACGGACGTAAGGACGTCATCGCGCAGGTAGCTGGTAATCCAATGGTTGGTCTCGCGATTTGCCGCGCGCGTTCCCTCAGGAACACCCTGCCCAGGCTTATATTTCCCCGTCAAAATGCCCTGCGCGATCGGTGAGAACACAATTTGGCCAATGCCAAACGACTCACACGTCGGCAGAACTTCTTTTTCTATGTAGCGAACAAGCATGTTATAAATCGGCTGGTTCGACACGAGAGGCCGCAGGTTGCGCTTCGCTTCGATGGCTTTCGCATTCGTGATTTGCGCAGCACTCCATTCGCTGACACCCGCGTACAGGACCTTGCCCTGAGTGATGAGATCATCCAGCGCCCACAGCGTCTCTTCGAGCGGCGTGGATTCGTCGTAGCGGTGGCATTGGTAGAGATCGATATAATCAAGCCCCAGACGTTTCAAACTCGCCTCACACTGCTCAATGATATGCTTGCGAGACAACCCACGATCATTCGGCCCCTCCCCCATCGGAAAGTAAACCTTGGTCGCCAGCACATAACTGTGCCTTGGGTACTTGCGCAGCGCCTCACCGACGACTTTCTCGGCCTCGCCCTGATTGTAGGCGTTGGCCGTATCAAAAAAGTTGATGCCCAGTTCATACGCCTTATCAATGCAAGCCATTGCGGTCTCCCGCTCCGTCGCCGTCCCATACGTCAACCAACTCCCGAGCGAAACCTCGCTCACTTTGACACCGCTTACGCCCAGATTCCGATATTTCACAGATACATCCTCCTGACATGGCTTACATTCGGATACGTACAGCTACGTGATGAGTGTACTGCACACGAGCCTCAGTGGGAAGGAATATGCGCAACGTGCGCACGCCGGAAATTTGGGACTGGGGCGGGGTGGGCGCGCAGGGCAGGCAGCCGGGTGGGCGGGGCGGGCAGCCGCACGGAGCCGCCGACAGCCTGGGGAGTCGTCGCGCTTGCTTGCGGTCCCCGGGTGACTGTCGAGAGCGAGATCGAGCATCGAGTTGTCTTAATAAGACACTTGGCACCATCACACGGCACATAAGGCACTTTTTCTGCTCTATTTCATGTCGCTGACCGCAAATTGGGCAGATTCCAGGCAATTAAGACATTTTTCATGTCTTAAAGGCCGCCGGATCACAAAAAAGTCACAAATAGTGCACGTAACATGCCTTATCGCGACGCGGCGCATCTCGCCCACAACGCCCACAACGCCCACAACGCCCACAACGCCCACAACGCCCACGACGATCCCTCCCGCTCCAGCCACCCCCCCGCCCCCACCGGCCCCGTCACCACAACCGCACATTGCGACGCGAGGGGTGAAGGCGGTAGGAACGTATGCGCTTCGTGCCGCTCGCCGGAGTGAGCCACTCTTTGACCGCGAGGGATCGCAATAGGGATTGCGCACGCCGCACATGCAGGTCAAGTAATTGGGCGATGAGTTGTGGGGTGATGGGATGGGCGGATCGCGTGGCGATACGAATGATATCGCGCTCCACAGAACTGGCGGTGGCAATCGGCGAGTCAGCGGCGGGATTGACGTTGCCTAGCAACTGCTGGATGGTCCGTTGGCAAAGGCGCGGCCGCTCCTTGACGTCCTCATAGGTAAACCGCAGAACATGCCAGCCGTCAATCACTAGGTGATTCTGGCGCTGACAGTGCTCGGAAAACTTCCACTGTGTAATATTGCGCCAGTGCGGGCCAATTCCATCGATCTCGACGGCAACTCGAAAATGGGGCAACACGTAGGCGAAATCAAGATAGCGGTAGCCGTCATTGTAATCCTGAATTTCGTATTCCGGGTGGAGATGCTGAAAGTGGTTGAACATCGGCCACCAAACGCTCTCGACAAAAGCCTGTTCGGCATGGCCAAGACCGTCCTGCAACCGCCGCAGGCGCTCTCCCGCCCGGCGGGCGCGGTGGTAGTGTAAGAACGCCTCATACTCCTGCTGAAAATTCACCTGGCGTCGCCTCCTGACGCCAAGATTGTAAATCCGCCGTGAAGCGGACGTCCATGACGCAGGGGAGAAATCCGGCACGTGTGGACCAACCGCGCCGGTTCGGTCGCCGGTTCGGTCGCCGGTTCGGTCGCCGGTTCGGTCGCCTCCACGCCGCCACGCCAATTGCCTAAGAGGCGTACGTCACCGTCACGGCAATCAACGTGTGTCCAGCCGTCAGGCTCGGCGACAACGTGTAACGAAGCGCGGTGAACCCCGACAACCCGGCTGACGACACTTGGTTGAGCGCAGCAGTAGCCGAAGCCGTGCTACCTTTAAACTGGATAGTAAACTGTGCTTTGTGCGCGTTCAGCTGGGCCTGCATGACCGTGCGCAGCGTCTCGGCGGTGGCGGAAATACTGTGAAGATCTGCTGAAATACCCGTAGCTGACGCGATGGTGGAGAGATATGGGTCTTTTAACGTCTTCAACAGCGCACTCACCGTCGTCTCAAAGCTCGTGTTCGCAACGGGTAAACCCGCATGATTCCAGGTGTGGTCTTTCGCCAGTTGTGCGCTTGTCACATTGTAATACGCGTAGCTGATGGTGCCTGGTTGTTTGTTGACCGGATCGTCCCAGGTGACATCGAGTTGATACCAATGGCCGCCAACGCGCACTTCGTTCCACAAGTGATCTGCTCCCCCAGCCGTCCCCTCGACTAGGTGTGCGGAAATCCCAGCCTTCGTCAGCATCCGGTAGGTGAGCGTGGCGATGCCTTGGCAGACGGCTGATCCACGAAGCGCATCATACGGCGTATATTTTTGCTCCGACGTATCGTACGAGACATGGTTGACAATCCAGTTGTGAATCACAAACTCCTTGTCGTAATCGCTCATTCCTGGTTTCACGATTTGCCCGAGCACGTGCTTTATCTGTGCATCGACCGCAGCGCTCTGTTGCTTGGTTTGCAACCAGGTGACCGTGACTTTCGTCGCCGATCCGCCCGAGGAATACGCCACACTCGACACGAGTTCGTGAATGTATGGCAGTTCAGCAAGCGTGCGCTGGACTGCACCTTCTGTCTGCGACAGCCCATATGGCACGGTAAACGTGGTATCCTGATTCTCTAAATGACGCTTGAGTGTGGCAGACACATTCGCCGAACGATCCGTTGCAGACGTCTGCGCAAATGTCGTGACGGCCGGTGCCGCCAAGCCGAGGATTGTGCCCACAATGCCAGCTCCAGCAAGCATCGCAAGAATTTTCTTCAACGAGAAACCGCCCCTTCGGATGAACATGCGCTGGATGGCGATCCCTTGCCACCTGAACAACCAACCTCATCACGCAGTCTGTTTTCAGATTACCGCATCTTAGGCTCCCTATCGCCCCTCATAATCTACCAGTTGACCCGCTGGATGGAATTACATAAAGGGGAAAAGTGCTCATCCGCAGAAAACTTGCTCCATCCAGCTATCATTCAAAACATTGGAGTGAACGTCTTGAAACGAAGCATCATCGCCGCCACCGCAACTTTTGTAGCCCTGACAGCCAGTGCAGGTTTTGCGACGACGTTCGCTGCAACCACCCCCGCAACCAATCTCACGTACACGGTGAAAGCTGGTGACACGCTTTACAAAATCGCAACCGCAGAACACGTGTCACTCGCCGCACTCGAGTCTGCCAATCCGCAGATTACGAATGTCGCAAGTATTTATCCCGGCGAGACAATTCACTTGCCACTCTCCGTGTACACCGTTCAGCCAGGCGATACCTTGTACAAAATCGCTGTCGCGAATGGCGTATCCCTTGCCGCCATCCAGTCGGCGAATCCACAAATCAGCAACTACAACAATCTCAGCGTCGGCCAAACTGTGAATATACCTGCCACCTCGACCCCAGCGACAGCTAGTAGTACACCGACGGCTAGTTCAACGAGCCCGAGCCAAACGGCCACGTCACCATCAAGCATCGCTGCAGAGCGGCAATCTATCGTCACCTACGGAGAAAGCTTGATTGGCACGCCGTACGCGTGGGGTGGAGACACGCCAAGCGCAGGCTTTGACTGCTCCGGTCTCGTCGAGTACGTCTATCAGCATGCAGGTATCACACTGCCGCGGGAATCTCATGATCAAGCCACCATCGGCACGCCAGTAAGCCAAAGCGCGTTGCAACCAGGTGACCTGCTGTTCTTTCAAGACACAGACTCCAACGCGAGCCTGTACGCAAATCACGTGACCCACGTAGGCATCTACATTGGAAATGGCGCGATGCTCGAGTCGTCGTCATCCAAAGGCGTCATCATCGTGCAAAACGTGTTCTCAAACTCCTATTACACGTCGCACTACTATGGCGCGCGAAACGTGATCGGCTAATTCACACACGAATTCAGCGTAAACAGCAGGCGACGGCTATAATGATGCGTCGCCTGCTTCATCTTTTCAGATATGGCACGGCCCTTGCAGCATGCCTTATGCCTCGGCGATCCGTCGGAACCGCGATGCCTTACGGCACGCCTTGTGCCTCGGCGATCCGGCGGAACCACGAAGCCTTCGGCATGCTCCGCGCAAATGTCTTAATAAGACATTTGCCTGCCTCACAGCGCCAATAAGACATCAAATCTGCACTAATCCTCAGATTTTCGCTCTTATCGGGCAGCTTTTGAGTAAATAAGGCATTTTGCGTGCCTTAATATCGCGTAAAACCCCAAAATCCACAAATAAGGCAGATACCGTGCCTTATTTCACATCGACCTGTCACATCGACGCAGTGGATATCCCAATCCGCCCGGACAACCCAACCTGTCACATCGACCCAGTGGATGTGCCGATCCGGTGGACGACCACACCCAGCAAATGCCCCGGCCAGCGAATGTCCCGATCCGCCGGACGCTCCCAACTTTCCGCGGCCCATCCCCTCCCCACACAGTGCGCATCCCGTAAAAGCCCCCGTCGTCTCCCCTTTTCTTGCCCACTTCCCACAAAATCATCTCAAACGCCAAGCAACATAGTGTACCATGTAGGTAACAAAATGGGATTTTACCTGACAACTGGAGGGAACGTCATGGCTTTTTTCGCGTTGACGCTAATCCAATTTGCACTCGCATGCCTCGTTATCCTAATGCTTTTGGCAGTTATTCTTGGTAGCTCCATTCGACGCCTATTCCCCGCTCGCGACAAACAATTCGCCGCCAAGTGGGCAAAACAACGGACCCGCCCCGCTTACATTTACGTCATAGGCTTCACACTATGCTTCGACGCCGTAGTCATTCTGTCTACGATTGCCAGCAATCTCATCTACGGAAACTTCGCGTCGCTGATGTTGCTTATAAAACATGGCTATGTTCCATTCGGTATCATTGTCCTCGCACTTACCATATTCGGCGTTGGAGCCGGCACGTACAATTGGTTCAAAAATGAGTTGAGGTATGAAAAATACACGCGGCACCCGCGTTAACCAGCAAATTCGCCGCCCATTGCGGGATTGACAACACGGAAACCCGATTATACACTCTAGATAATTTCTCACATTTCAATCAATTCCTTAAACGTTTAAGGGGGCTGATGTAAAATCACAAAGAAACCTACCCTACACGATGTAGCCAAGGCAGCGGGCGTCTCCATTGCAACCGTTTCCAATGTGCTCAACAAAAAAGAAAAGGAGTTAAGCGAACAAACTCGGAGAAAAGTGTTGGAAGCCATCCAACGTCTTGGTTATTCTCCAAACCAGCACGCGCGAGGACTAAAAAAGGGTAAGACAAACCTCATCGGATTTATCATTCCAGACCAGAACCCTTTTTTCATGGAAATTCTCAAAGGCATCCATGAGACTTGTGCGGAATACGACTGGCAAGTCATTGTGGCTTGTTCCGAAGAGAACGAAGTCCGACAGAACGAATTAGTCGATATTTTCATATCCCAACAGGTAAGCGGTATCATCCTGGTTCCTGTAACGTCTACACTGGCCGGCAAAGACAAATGGTCTAATTTCCCGATCGTGTTACTTGATCGCGAAATTGAGGATTCTCCATTTCCGTCAGTAAGTGCGACAAATATTGAGGGTTGCTGCCAAGCTACAGAGAGGCTGGCGATGAACGGTCATCAGCGAATTGGCATTATCCTTGCTTCACCGGATATTAGTACGACAGTACAGCGGCGAAAGGGGTACGAGCAGGCTTTGCATGCACATGGCCTGCGCATTGAACCAGACCTGATTACGTATGGTGGAGAATATGGTGGAACGCAATCTCAAATCAACGGCGGATATCGTTCAACCATGCATCTACTGAATTTGCCGCAACCAGCCACAGCTATCATTGCCATCAACCATTTGTTGATGTTGGGGGCATTAAAAGCTATGAAAGAAATGAAGGTGCGTGTGCCTGATGATGTAGCGTTTATTGGATTTGATGATCACCCATGGAGCGAAATTAATACACCGCAACTTACAGTCGTCTCTCAGCCCGCATACGATATGGGACGACAGTCAATTCATATTTTGCGAGCGCTCGATGAAGACAAAACTGCGCGTTCTATCAAATTGCCGATGAAATTAATTATCCGAGAATCTTGCGGCACAGCCACCATGATGTAAACGTCCGCGAAGACGATGATAAGTGTTTTGTCGCAAAAACTTAAACGTTTAAGTTAGGGGTGAAGCTTTATGGCGTCTAGTGAAATACAAAGCGAGTTGTTCGGTATTCCAAAAAGGTTGTTTTGGGGCTTTATCGCCATCGCCTTATTCATGGTTGGCGATGGAATTGAGCAAGCCTTCTTGTCCAAATACATCGTCAACATTGGCTTTTCGACCAGCCAGGCCTCACTTGTATCCACCGTATATGGCTTGATGGTCGTTGTCGCGTCGTGGTTCGCAGCGGTCCTGGCGGAAGTCTATGGCCCTCGTGTCATCATGTTTTGCGGCGTTGTGTTGTGGATAGTATTTGATATTGGCTTTCTGACACTTGGGTTGGGACCGAAAAATTACACCATGATGCTTGTGATGTATGGGCTGCGTGGAACCGGTTACCCATTTTTCCTATACGGCTTCCTGGTTGGCGCGACGCACGTCACAAGGAAATCCAGACTATCGACCATGATCGGATGGTTCTGGTGTATGTATTCTATCGGCATTGGCGTTGTCGGCACCTACCTACCGAGTTTCACGATCCCATCCATCGGCTTTATGCCTACCCTATGGATGTCAAACATCTGGATTGCGGTCGGTGGATGTTTAGCGCTCGTACTGACGAGGAACTATTTTGTTGTTCATAAAAATGGAAAATCCACGAAAGAGCGGTTTGGGCGCGTTGTTCAAGATATTGGTGTGGTCTATCGCAATCCCAATATCATCAAAATATTCATCGTCCGAATCATCAATCAGCTATCTCTATTCGGGCTAGTGGTTGTATTCCCAATTTTATTTACCAATCGAATTGGTTTCACAACACAGCAATGGCTATGGATATGGGGAGCCATGAACATCACCTTGATTTTCGGCGACGTCTTCTGGGGCATGGTTGCGAATCGCATCGGGTTGCGCCGGCAAGTGATGTGGTTCGGCTGTGTCGGCTGTGGTATTACAACGCTGCTGTTTTACTATTTGCCCGTGAGCAATGGGCCTGTGTTTTGGATCGCCGTTCTCGTAGCCGTCTTGTTTGGCGTAACGGAATCTGCATTTGTCCCGATTTTTGTGATTTTCACATCCTTAGAACCGAAACATATCGGAGCTACACTGTCCGCACAAAACTTGGCCGGAGGCATTAGCAACTTCGCCGCGCCGGCACTAGCGACACTGATTTTGCCCTTTTTCAATGTGGTAGGCGTCGTCTGGGTATTCGCAATCCTATACTTTATCGGTGCCGCTATCACCCTTTTTGTGCGGGTCCCCGAGCCCGGAAGAAACCAATTATCCCGAAGCCGTGTCTTGAATGAAAGCGGATCCAATGTAGTGGGAGAATAAGGAGACTCAGCGCATGGAACAAAGGATTTTCGCTGCGATTTCAGCAGCGGGTTCAGGCGGATAACTGAACTCGCAAATTCTATGGTTTTTGGCGTCCCCAGGAAAAATAGTTTTCCTAACTATCTTAAAAAGTGGAGGTAAGTACACAAATGAATGAACATATCCCATCGAAAATGAAAGTTGCCATCATGAATCAACCGCTGGATATTGAAATCAAGGAGGTAGACGTCCCCACTATCAGCGATTCAGAGGCTTTAGTAAAAGTCATGGCCGTAGGCGTCTGCGGATCAGATGTTCATTATTATGAGCATGGGCGAATCGGAAATTTCCGAGTTGAAAACCCCTTAATTCTAGGTCATGAATGCGCGGGAATCGTAGTCCAAGTGGGGAAAAATGTAAAACATGTAAAGCCAGGAGACAGAGTCGCCATTGAACCCGGCGTACCATGTGGACATTGCGAATACTGTAAGACCGGCGCATATAATTTGTGCCCTGACGTGCGATTCCTCGCAACGCCACCAATCGACGGTGCCTTTGCACAATATATCTGCCATCCGGCCGACTTTTTGTTCCCGATTCCTGATTCACTATCCTATGAAGAAGCGGCATTAAACGAGCCATTTTCGGTGGGGATTCACGCTTGTCAGCGGATCGGCCTACAACCAGGGACAACAGTTGTCATCATGGGAATGGGCCCCGTTGGTTTAATGGCCGTCGTCGCCGCAAAAGCCTTTGGGGCCAAACAAATCATTGTTGCTGACCTGGAGCCCTTGCGCCTGCAAGCTGCAATCCATTTGGGCGCTAGTCATGCTGTGAATATCAAAGAAGCGGATCCGGTTCAAAAAATCATGGAATTGACGGGCGGCAAGGGTGCGGAGTACGCCTTTGAGACCGCTGGCAACCCGACCGCTTTGCAATCCGCACTGAGTTCATTAAAAGCCGGGGGAAAACTAGCCATTGTAGGTTTACCACAACAGGACCTGATTGGATTCAATGTACCGTTCATTTCAGATCACGAGATCGACATCTACGGTATTTTTCGATACGCAAATACTTACCCACTTGGAATCGATATCCTCTCGTCGCGTATCGCAGATGTGAAATCTCTACTCACCGATTTTTACTCGTTGGATCAGACACAGGATGCACTAGAGCGAGCAAGAACAAACAAAAGTGGTTCGCTGAAGGTGATTGTCTACCCCAACGCCATCACAGACACCCCTTAAAATGGGGTGTCTTTTTTAATTTGGTCTGATTCCATCAGCATATCTCTCTATCTCCGTCCTCGAGAAGCGATTCATAGATGAGCACTAAACAGAAGTTAGTACACACTAACTGTTGACGTTAGTATAATCTAACAATATAATCAGGGAAAAGTTGACTAAATTAGTCATATTCATGAAGGAGATGGAGCTATGTTTACCACGTGGTTGAGATCGAGCAGATATGCGTCCGCTGTGTTAATGCTGCTTCGGGTGTATCTTGGCTGGACTTTTCTTCATGCCGGTTGGGATAAGTTGACGGATGCCAAGTCGTTTAGCGCAGCGGGATTTCTCATCCACAGTCTACAACATCCTGTTCTCGGCCCCGATAATCATCCAGCGTATCCGTGGTACAACGCATTTCTCCACGGCTTTGCCATCCCTCATGCGGACGTGTTCAACTTCTTGATTCCATGGGGTGAAGTGCTTGTAGGGGTAGGGCTGATCCTTGGCGTGTTGACGACGGCCGCTGCGTTCTTCGCCATGTTGATGAACTTCATGTACATGTTCGCAGGCAGCATCTCGACCAATCCCATGGACATTCTGATTGGCATGTTTATCATTGTCGGAGGATACAATGCAGGATTCTTCGGAGGCGACTATTGGTTGGTTCCCTATCTCCGCAAACTGACTAGATTCGTCCATACAGGACAGGCAAATCGCATAGAGACTGCATCAGCACCACGCCTCTAACGCGAATCAAGCATCATGTACATCCGCAGGTGGGTGCTGTTCCCCTTCAGTTTTTCTCTACATTCAATCTGTATCGTGCATCCATTCAACAAGTAACTTCAACAGATAATAACTTCAATGGGCACCCCTTCAATTTGGGGCGTGCCCTTTCATATTGGACATTTACGCGCCTCGCATCAAGTGACCTCCCCGCTTTCGCGTAATGGTCAGAAATTCCTAGTAGCATCGTGCCGCTGTGGATTGTACAATGGCGTCGCAATCAATTGCTGGCCAATCTGACCTCAATGCGGTCATCCGATTTGTTTGCAGCCCATTGTGCAAATACAATACAGACAGATGATACTTGCCAAAACATGCGCGACTTCTTTTTAATCGTGATGTGATTCAGGACGGATGGTCGTCGCTGCGGGATGTTCGCAATCGATGTCTCAATATAAATTGGAATCAAGTTTGATACAGTAAAAAATAGGCTTTCAAAGCTAGAAAAAGCCCATATACTTAAAGCACGCAGAGTCCTGTCGAAATTTGCTGAAACATGTCTATTATCAATCCTATCCATCAGCTAGGAAGTTGAGGTTAACCACGTGATCCAGTTTGACTACACCATCGAAACCCTTTTGAATACATTACCTGATTTCATTGCCTTTAAAGATGGCGAGGGTCGCTGGATCCTAGCCAATCCCGTCGCGCTAGAGGTATTCCACCTCACCAATGTGGACTACGTGGGCAAGCGCGATAGCGAACTGGGCACCCATGTTCCGTTCATGATGGAGGCATTGAGGCATTGTGAAGCCACCGATGAAGCAGTATGGCGGCAAGGCGAGACGGTGCGTGGCAAGGAATCGATTCCACAACCCGATGGACGCGTACGAATTTTCGATACGATAAAAATCCCGACGTTCTACCCAGACGGCCGACGCAAAGTTCTGATTGTTGTAGGCCGCGATATCACCGATTTTGTGCACAGTCGCAAAGATTTGGAGCAGAGCCGCCAACGTTACCAATCGCTGTATCACGACAACCCGAACCCCACGTTCTCCGTGGATTTATCCGGGAGAATCACCACGGTGAACGCGAAAATGGAAACGCTGTTAGGGTACACGGCAAACGAGCTAGTCGGGCGGACAACCTCGTTCCTCGTCGGTGACGAAGACGTATCGCGCTGTGAGGAGTTTTTTCGTGAAACGCTACTCGGAAATCGCCATGTGGTTGAGATTGGCGTCGTGACGAAGAGCGGCAGACAGATTCAGCTCGAAGTGCACGGCGTCCCCATGATTGTGGACGGCGAAGTCGTTGGCATCTACGGTGTGGCACAGGACGTGTCGGACCGCACGCGCGCGGAGCAAATTATCTACCACCTTGCATTTTACGATCCGCTCACTGGCCTCGCCAACCGCGCCATGCTGACTAACCGGATCAGCGACGCGATTGCCGATCTCGGCGCAGGACATGCACTCGCAGTTTTGTTCATCGACCTGGATCACTTCAAATCACTGAACGACACGCGCGGTCACTCCATGGGTGACTTGCTGCTCAAGCGAGTCGCCCAGCGCCTGCAGGCGTGCGTGCCCGCGAGTGGTACCATTTGCCGGCTCGGCGGCGACGAATTTATCGTCCTGCTACCGCGACTAAAAGAGGCTTGTGAAGCCATCACCGTGGCTAAACGCATTCTGGATACCTTTTCGGAACCATGGGATTTAGGGGGAGAATGTGTCTACATCACGGGCAGTATTGGCATTGCGATGGGAACGGACAATACCGTCGATGCAGAACAGCTCATCCGCAATGCGGACATGGCGATGTACGACGCAAAGGATAAAGGCAAAAACACGTATCGCTTATTTGACTCCAGTCTAAGCGAGAAATTGCAGCGCAAAGTCGAACTTGAGACCGCACTGCGGCAAGCCCTTGCGCAGGATATGTTCACGGTTTGTTACCAGCCGCAATTTGACATGGCGACGCGACGCATCATTGGCGCCGAGGCCCTGCTTCGCTGGAATCACCCGCGGGGCGTCTATCCGACCAATGAATTGATTCAGGTGGCAGAAGAGACAGGATTGATTGTGCCCATTGGCTTATGGGTACTGCGCACCGTCTGTCGTCAAGCGAAGCAGTGGCGGGAGGCCGGACATCATCCGCTGCGAATCTATGTCAATGTCTCCCCTCGGCAATTTATCGATAACCGATTTGTTCATCACGTGCAACAAATTCTTGCCGAAACGGGCATGGATGGACACGCGCTGGGCCTTGAGATCACGGAGGGCGTGATTATGCGAGACGTACATTACGCGCAAGAGACGCTCCAGGCACTGCGGGACATGGGCATGAAAATTGACATCGATGATTTCGGAACAGGCTACTCGTCCCTCGCGTACCTCAAGCGGTTCCCAATTGACAGAATTAAAATCGACCAGTCCTTCATTCGCGATGTCACAAATAACGAGGCAGATTTGGCGATTGTCAAAACCATCATCTCACTCGCCCATAACTTTCAAATCCCGGCGATTGCCGAGGGGGTGGAGACAGCGACGCAATTTCAGCTTCTAAAACAACACGGCTGTGACGAGGCACAAGGCTATTTCCTTGGCCGTCCCGCGAACAGCGAAGACTTCAACACCCATTTAGGGACCGCACACTAAGAAATAGCGCCCGAAACCCGAAGCGCCAAACTATATCGTTCACACACGTTACCCCATGCCGTTGCCCGCCGAAACCTTGGCGGCCAACGGCGGGCGACGACATCGATCCAGCCTATCACCCCTTTGGGGCGTTCCGCTGGCTGAACAATCGCCGAAACGCGACAGGGATGGCCGTCTCAAACGTCAGTATCTCCTCTGTCACCGGATGGCGGAATGTAAGCAGTCGCGCATGCAGCCCTAGGCGGCCAATCGGGTTTTGTCGCGATCCATAGCGCCTGTCTCCGACCACCGGATGACCGATACTTTGCATATGCACGCGAATCTGGTTCTTTCTACCCGTTTGCAAATGCAACTCCAGCAACGAAAAGGTGCCGTTCGTCTCTAATCGCTTGAAACTGGTGACAGCCTTGACACCGTCTCCCGGGCGACTGACAAACATGGTCTTTGTGCCACTCTCTTTTAACCACGTCTCAATCGTGCCCTCTGATTTCGCCACTTCCCCCTCAACCACCGCCACATACGTGCGATTGAGAACACTATCCCGCCAGGAGTTCTGTAGCGCCTGCTGAACAGATTCGTGCTTCGCAAACATCATCACACCTGAGGTCTCCCTGTCGAGCCGATGCACAATGAAAATGCGGTTGTCCTTCGACGCCGCCCGAACGTGATTGGTCAAAATGCGGTACGCTGTGCGCTCGTGCTCCTGATCTGTAGCGATAGACAACAACCCTGGCGGCTTGTCGATAACCAACAAGTGCTCATCCTCAAACAATATACGGATGCCGTGCAGCACCTCGCCCATGCCCGACGCCGTTCCCAACACCTTGACCGTCTGCTGCGGTTCGAGCTTGTGATCATGACGCGTAATTATTCTGCCGTCTACCATCACTTGCCCACGCGTCAACATCATTTTGACTTTATTACGACCCTTGTTTGAGAACTGTTCCAATAAAAAAGGAAGGAGATCTTGCGGTTTTGAAACCGTCATTGTGATTTCCTTTGCCATGTACTTACCTCCGCCCTATCGACAACCGCGCACTGCCTGGATACAGAGACACAACTTGATTGTGGTGTTGTCCGTACTACCCTTAGCGTTTGCACTCTGCCGTACTTCGATTCTAAGAGAAACACGGGAACCACCGCATTGCAACCAATTCCTATGAATCCACACGAAAAAATGTTTTGTTCTCCACCATCATACCGTATACTGTATACACGATACGATATTCAGAATAATCACGGAGGCGGTTGAGTTGGCAAAGAATTATCGAATTGGCCTAATTGTTCCGAGTTCTAACACAACCATGGAAACGGAGATTCCTGCGATGCTGGGATGGCGGATGAAGCATATGCCAGAAGAGACCTTCACCTTTCACTCCAGCCGGATGCGCATGATGCACGTCACGCCTGAACAACTAAAGGCCATGGACACTGAGAGTGACAGATGCGCAGTTGAACTATCCGACGCCCGCTGCGACGTGTTGGCATACGCGTGTTTAGTCGCGATTATGTGCCAAGGGCCGGGCTATCACCAATCGTCGGAACGGCGGCTTTCCCACATCGCTGACGAAAACGGTGGGACCAAAAATGTAATCAGCAGCGCTGGCGCCCTCATTGACGGCATTCGCACCCTAGGTGCAAAAAGAATTGCGCTCATCGCGCCTTATATGAAACCGCTGACAAAGACGGTCATTGAATATATCGAAGCGGAGGGCATCGAGGTGACGGACTCCATTAGTCTGGAAATTCCCGATAACCTTGAGGTCGGACGACAGAATCCGTTAAATTTAGTCGATATCGTCGACCGACTGGATTACAGCCAAGCCGATGCTGTCGTATTATCGGTGTGTGTGCAGATGCCATCTCTGGAAGCGATTCAAAAGGTAGAAGACAAGATTGGTCTACCAGTCCTGTCTGCGGCGACCTCCACCGTCTATCAAATCCTCAAAGGTTTGAAATTAAATACATTTGTACCCAACGCCGGCCGCTTACTGTCAGGCGCCTACTGAGTCGCGTAAACTTTTTAATTGGGGTATTCAAGTTTTGTGGTGGAAAGAGGACTAAGCTCTCCTCTTTCCATTTTTCGATCCAGGTGGAAAGACCGATACCTAAAATGATTTCTTCCTCAGTTACGTATGCAGAAATAGGTGTACGTAGCCGAGCAAGCATCGGCATAAACGTCAGAATCCATTGCCTGATTTCCATTCTGACCACGTGGAACTTATCGACGATGACTGTGGCCTGTGGCAAAACTAGCAAACCGCCCAGGAACAAGAATATTGGCCCGAAGGAGGACATTAACACCTGGATAAGCCTCAAGATGACCAAGGCCCACGAACGGATTCTGGATGCGGTACTGTCCGAATGTTAGTCCATCCGTTTGTTTCCGTGATGCACGCCATTCAAAAAGTAAACTAGCCCTGGTTTGACCACCCCGCAGCAAATACCAGATGTTCGTCAGTATCAAGGTCCTTTCGGCGTTCAAGTCCTACTCTCTGGGCGACTCGTATAGATGCGCTATTCTCAGGGCGAATCCGAGCTACCACGGGTAATTCAGGAAGGTAGGCAACAGCCATTTGTACTGCTACCCGAGCAACTTCTGTAGCATAACCGTTGCCCCAAGCCTTAGGCGCAAACCGATAGTAAAGGTTCAATATATCTTGTTCCCGCCAGATCATCTTCCTAATTCCCCCGATTCCAACGAGTTCCGATGTACGAGGTATGACGATACTCCAATATCCGTATCCATTAGTCAGCCAGTCCTCCCGCCATCGATCAATGGTTTTTACGGCTTCACCTAGGTCTACCATCGGACCAGTGGGACGGTACTTGTTTGTTTCAGGGTCCCCCTCAATGGAAAACACTGCAGGAGCATCTTCCAGTGAAGGGGTCCGAAGAATTAGTCTAGAAGTTGTTACCTGTTCAAAGATACGCTGAACTTCGAGCGGCACAGTTTAACCTCCTCGTATCATAGTAGTTGAAGTTCTTCGCAGTGGATTTTCCAGTAGGTCCGGAACTGCTGAATGTCGCTCGAGAAATTCCAGTGCCGGCTACTGATATTCAAATCAGTGTCTTGTGGTTGAGGGTACTACCCCGTCCACCTTGCTACATGCACCACCCGCTCGATCCTGTATGGCCCGGATGGGGTAGTGCCCTAGTTTCATGCTTGATTCCTTGGAGCACATAGTTCGTTCTCTGCTTCTTTGTCATGCCTTTGTTCCTTGACAACTTCATCACGCCCGCGTCTGGTTGGAGGATACTCCAATATCTTCAGACTGTGGCTTTCTGTTCCCGACCTGCCTGTGGGACAATGGGATCAGCAAGTTTTTCTCGGGATATTTCTTTATCCTCCTTGCGGACCTTTTGGTACTGCTGTTTATAGCCTGATACCCAGGATCCACTGCCCAATCTTTAACCGCTGGTTGCACCTCTGTCTTTTGGTGGGGCGTAGTGGCCCGTCAATTGACACCTCGACAGATGAGTGCTGATGACGAGGCTGAGGTAAGTGATTCCCACGGGCACCCAGGTCCGGGACTGACTTGACTCTATCACCTGAAATGGAGGTGAATCAATTGTCTAAACTGCACGTTGGTATTGACGTGAGCTTGCGTTCCCACCATGTTCAATTCATGGATGGGCGCGGACAAGACTTGGCTTCGTTTAGTGTCCTCAACAACCAGCCGGGCGCAGATACGCTCATTCGCAAAGTGTTGGAGACCACAACAACCAAGCACATGGATTCAGTCGTCATTGGCATGGAGGCCACATCCAACCTTGGTTGGCATCTAGCGCATTACCTTCAGCAGCAATTCGATGGATACCGCCCCAATCTGGAGACTGATATTCACGTCTTGAATGCACGCAAGGTGGCTCGTTTTAAGAAGGGATATGACACCCTCCCAAAGAATGACCGCATTGATGCCTGGGTGATTGCAGACCATCTGCGGTTTGGTCGTCTTCCTCAAGCCATGACTGATTCCGTTCAATTTGAAGCATTACAGCGTTTAACCCGTACACGATTTCACTTGGTTCAAAGCATTACACGGGACAAGACTTTTTTCTTGAACCAGCTATTCTTGAAGTTCAGTGGCCTTCGTCAAGACAATCCGTTCTCCGATTCCTTTGGCAAAACGTCACTCGCCGTGATTCAAGAGTTGGAACCCGAACAGATTGTGCAAATGCCGCTTCAAGAACTCATTGATTTCTTGACCGACAGGAGCAACAACCGGTTCGAGAACCCGGAAGAGACAGCAAAAGAACTGCAAAAGGTCGCTCGGAACTCGTTTCGTCTCGACAAAGTGATGAAGGATCCCGTTAATCTCTCACTCTCGGTTACGCTCAGTGTCATTCAACACATGGAGTCCGAAGTGAAGAAGCTTGATAAGGCGATTGCCAAACTGATGAAAGCCATTCCCAACACGCTCGAGAGCGTGCAGGGTATTGTCCGGTTTATGCCGCCGGCCTTCTCGCTGAAATTGGCGATATTAAGCGATTTAATAACCACAGTGCACTCGCCAAGTACGCGGGACTCGTATGGAACCAGTATCAATCTGGCGAATACGAAGCTGACGAAACGTCGCGCATGCGAACTGGCAACAAATATCTGCGATATTACCTGATTCAGGCTGCGGATAAGGTCCGTAGATATGACTCGGAATACGCAGCGTTTTACCAAAAAAAGCACGATGAAGCATTGAAGCATAAGCACAAAAGAGCACTCGTCCTGACTGCACGAAAACTGGTACGCTTGGTGTTCACACTACTGACCACCAATCAGCTGTACACACCACCGGAGCGGAGGGGATAGCTTCACCTCGCCAACCGGAATTTCCAATTTCCAAACCGCAATGCTGGACTGAAAATTCAGCATACAAGGCGGTCTTATTCAGTGCACCCTTCTTCACCTCAATTTACCCGCTTTTACCGAATTCATTTCCAATTCCACAAGATCAATGACTTGACATCTTACCGCTGGGCTAAATTAATTAAGGACGATTGTACAGTGAAATATATAATTTTCCATATTTTGTTAACTAACAGATGCAAGCGGGAGAATCACACGCTCAGATAGTGCTAAGCGGGCGCATTATTGTTACCTAAAGTTCACACATTTTTAAAGTAGTAGCCTTTATTCCCTCACAAATATATAAACCTAATCACTTATACCGGCGATGGAGGTGAGGTTCGTGGATGAAGTCACACTATACAAAAGAGTGTTCACCCCTGTACTTATTTTTCTTATAGCCTATGAGTGGCTTATCTCAGGGTTCGACAAATTGTTGAGCGGTAACTTTGTACAGCAACTCAAGGGACAATTGTCATCGTCACTATCGGATATGCAGTACCATTTCTATGGGCATATCCTCAAAAGCACTATTATCCCCCATGCAATGGTATATGGCGTTCTTGTTGAAGTTGGCGAGATTTGTGCAGGTATTGCGTTTATTATCTTAGGAGTAGCACTGATCCGAGATCGCATAAACACGGCTATTATCCAATTAGGCATTTGGACAAGTATTATTGCGGCGTTCATGGCACTGAACTTTTTCTTATGGCAAGGTGGTTCGGTGTTCTTAAATCCTGGCGACCCTTTTGACGAGGGAATTACGATTGACTTCATGCTTGTACTAATTCAGTTATGGATTGCGGTATTCTTTTTCTCGATTCGTCGTAAATATTCTACCTTTCAGCGACAGGCATAGAGAGAGCGCAAGGTTAATGCAGTGTAAACTATCAATCACTTTACGTTGAGCGTTTTGCAGAATTGATTTTCTGTACGAATTGAAAAAGGGAATTGATACTAGTTTGATGGGTACACATTACAATTTCTGTAATGCAATTTTGAACGGTAACTATGTTGCTGTCACAGTCTCTAGAGACGTGCAGGCTTAGGCTGTTTTCTCTACACTGTTTACTACACCCGCCGCCAGTGCGGATGCGAGTAGGACAATGGCATTGAGATAAACGTGGGTCGTAACCTTCTGGATGCCTCGGACGTGAACGTCGTTCACGGTCAGATTCTGCTTGAGTCGAGAGTTGCAACGTTCAACGGCAGTTCGTTCATTGTAGAGTTCTGTCCAACCTCTTGTGTTTCGGTGAGGGTTCGAGTAGCGTCGGACATCTTCTGCAACAGTCTTCTTGACGACCATTCCGTAGTTGGAGTCAGAGCAAGCTGCAATCCCAAGCGGACAGTCGACCCTACCAACAGCGTGTGGGCAGCTGAACTTTAATCGGTCACCATCGGCTCCCCAGTACACCATGTCGTAGCCCATGGAGCAGCGAGGTGTGCCGTTTGAAGCAATCCCGGCAGGTGGTTCCTTTTCGCCTCGCTTGTTCAGTGCAATGATTGCTTGCGCACCGTAACTACGGGCGGCTTCATAGTTTTTTACCTGGTCATACCCGGCGTCCATCATGACAAACTTGACTTTCCAGCCATAGCTTTCGACAACATCTTTCATTAATGGAATCGCCATCTCTCCGTCATACACATGGGCGGTTGTGACGTCCAAAGATACCGGTAGCTCACTGGCGGTATCCACCGCAAGATGAATCTTGTACCCGAACCATGTGAGTTTGTTGCCAAACGTGTCATACTTGGCGCCCCAGTTGGCGTTGCCTGTTTCTTGGCTGCGTGATTTTGGCTGCTTTTTCTCGTAGGCGCCAATTGCTGTACTTTCGATTGCAAGATGACTTCCATCGATGATGCCAACCTCTTTGCATTGACTGACCAGATCAACGAAGAGGTCCTTGGCAAGACCCTTATCCACGACCGCATTGAAGACTCGACTGATTGTTGCAATCGATGGCGCTGCCTCGTCCAGTCGAAATCCGCACTGATACCGGAAACGCAAATCTCGATCAAGCCGTTCATGCAACCGAGTAAATGTAGGGATGCCTTCCATAGGGGCAGCCAGCAAAGCCCTTAAAACCGCCTCCCGGTTGATCGGCTTTGCGCCTTGGGGTGACGCATTTGTCAACTTGCGGCATACGGCTCAAGGTCCAACGCCGTAAAGAAGAGATATAACCGCTCACTGGTTTCGATTTCTAGCCACTCTTCAAAGGAGAACAGGGACTTTTGGAGAAGATACAAGAAGTTCCGCAAGTAAAGGCATTTCGACAAATACCGATGCTCATGAAAGCACTACACCAATGTGCACATCCAGAGCAATACCAGGAAGAATCATTCATGACTGCGTAAATCGAAGAAAAAGGCCGTCACGACATCTACGAAGAGCGGGACAAGGCCCCCGAAGCGGCGCGGCGGATATTGCTATGAATTGAACGGGCTGCTGAACTGGCTGCTCCAGACCATTGGATTTTCTGTATCTATGGTTATCTGGCCGTGTACGCCGAGAGGATGGAACATTCTGTCCAGAATTTGATCATATGGTTCTGCTGGCACACCTGAACAAAGATTATGTGGTCGACATTGGATTTGGAGACTCGGTTCGCAGTCCGCTGCCGTTGTCAGGAGAAATGGTGACAGATGTCACTGATGCATATCGAATCACACGTGCCTCAACTTCCAATCTCCTCTTCTTTCAAAAACGCATAGACGGAGACTGGATCTCCGAATACATGTTCACCTTGCAGCCTCGCTCTTTGCAAGATTTTCATGAGATGAACGTGTTTCAACAAACGTCACCGGACTTCCACTTTACTCACAATCTCATCTGCTCGATAGCAACGCCCACGGGTCGACTGACCATGTCCGGAGACTGGATGATTGAATCCATTGGTACCGAAAAGACACGTCGGCGGATCGCTTCCAACGCGGAACGCAGAGAGTTGCTGAAACGACATCTCGGCATAGATCTCAACCGACGGGTTTCAGAAGTGGGCGAATCACTGCATGGATGATGGACGCATTGCTCCGACAGGAAACCGCAATCCACTTTCGGCGTCCACGGTGTTCGGATGAGAAGCAGGTCAGAATGAACAGCTCTGAACCCCGACTATCGTCAGGAGCCAGAGGCTTCAGAAACTTGATCACCATGGTATTGTTCAACCCACTCCGACCAAAATGCCTGCAGATTGAACGCACCTGACCGAACAAACGACTCGGTGGTCAACCAAAAATCCCGCATGCGAGCGATTCGAAACGCGCGCATGTTCTGTCCGTCCGTCGCGACGAGAAACCACAAACCCGCTTTTGACACGAGGCCATACGGTTGAACACGCCAAGACGACGTCACTCCCTGCGCGGACTTGTAGACAAACTCAACGACGCACTGCGTGGCAATCGCCTGCTTCGCCATCCGGATGAATTCAGGACTTCCGGATTCCGCATGCCAAGGGGTGGGGTCGAGGTGAATACTGTTCTGAATCCACCTGGCCTTCGTCTGTTTGTCCGGCGGTAGTGTGTGCAACAATTTTAGAAAAATGGTACGCAGAGGCAGCTCACCTGCAAGGTCGCGCAATCCCCTGCTGGACAGATTCATGAACAACAACTCAAGTTCCGTGTCGCTCATCGAGCGAGTCAGCGCCTCCACGCTGCATTCAAATTCCTCGGCCAGTTGAAAACCACCACCGGCACCTGCGTCTGCGACGATGGGCACACCGACGGCGCTCAGTGCGTCGATGTCGCGATAGATGGTTCGTTCAGTTGTGAACGATCCGAACTGGATCATCAACGACAGCGCACTGGCAACGCTCATGGCCCCACCCCCTTCCCGAAAACCGGGCAGGAAGTGAACCCCCAAGATGGTACCCATATGTAGTCTACCAAATGAAAATTGTCCTACCGTTATGCGATTCTTGCGTGGCATCTGTACAAGGTCATTGGGATGGAACGGACTTGCCATCGGTGGTGTCCTCGCCGATCTGGCATCTGATTATTTTATCAAACAGAGATACAATTGTCAAGAATAAAAGGAGCTGAAATTTATGTCCAGAAAGAGACGAATCTTAAATAAACACCCGGTTCTTGCCTACAACAGTCCTACTGTGGAAGAGGGTCTGAATCGAGAGAAGATCGTAAATGCGGCTTTAGAGATTCTCAATGAGGAAGGCTTAAAGAGTGTGACTACCCGTCGCATTGCTGAACGGCTTGGCGTAAATTCGGGGTCACTTCGTATTGAACCCCGTCCTGTCAAGACAGATGTGCATAATTTTTTGAGATAACGCCATTCTATTCTGATAATTATCAGGTCTACGCTGCCTCTTTTGATTCCTTCCATTTTCTGAATTCCTGCGGTGTACGATAGCCCAACGCTGAGTGCGGGCGCTCTTTGTTGTAGAACTCAATATACGTTTTGATTGCGATCTTGGCTTCCGCGAAGTTGTCGTATTCCTGCATCCAAACTTCTTCCTCCTTCAACGAACGGAAGAAACGTTCGATATAGCCATCTGCGTCCGGGTTGTTATAACCTGTCCGTTCATGTTTCACCTGGCAGTCCTTCATGGCTTGTACGAATCGTCGACTTGTCATTTGGCATCCGTTGTCAGTTCTGAGCGTTAAGTTTGCGCCTAGTACTCCGCTCGGGAATCGGTAGTTGAATGCGTTATCCACAGCCTGCAGCAATTCCTCTGTCCGGCAATAGCGCGAAAACGAATACCCCACAATTTCACGGTCGTACGCATCGATTACCGCGAATAGATATCCCCAGCCATCCTTACCACACCAAATTTTTGTCATATCGCACTGGAAGTGTTCGTTTGACTGACTCACCGGAATCTTTCCAGACCGCTTCTTTCGGGAAGCTTCTCGCTGTGGGGATTTGACCAACAATCCCATTTCCCGCATGAGCCGGTGTACTCGTTTGTGGTTTACCTGCATGCTGTATTGACGACGCAACATGACCTTGATTCTACGGTATCCATATCGTGGGAACCTCTCGCATAGATGGCGAATCCGCTGTTTCAATAGGGCGTCTTTATCTATAACCGCTTTTTTCGCCTTCTTCACAGGCTCCTTTAACAAGCTATAACAATAAGTTCGATTCAGCTCCAATGCTTTCGCAATCACTGGGACCCGAAACCCTTCCTTGACGAGCTGAGCAACCAAGGAACGGCTGCTTACTTCCGGCCCCAGTTCGATTTTTTTCGCAACACATCGATTTCCATAGCCTGCTCGCCAATTTTGCTCATGGCTTCCTGCAACTGCTTCTCCAACTCCTGCTCCCGGGTAGAAGGACCTGACTGAAGCCCTGCTCGTCCACCAGTCAGAAATGCGTCACGCCACTTGTAATACAGACTTTGGGCCACACCATGCTGTCGGCAAACCTCGCTGATATTCGCCCCGGGAACCATCCCTTCCAACACAATGTTCATTTTCTCGTCCACAGTCCACTTACGTCCTGGCATGAGTCAAACACCTCACTACGTCTATTTTACCTCACGTCATCTGTCTGGGTTGACTCTGGGGCCAGTATAACTTTACTGGCATGTTAAGAACAAAGAGGAATTGTTACAATTAATTTCGGACAGGATAAGTGCAGACATTGAAAGTCCTGATGTAGGTCTAACCTGGCAAGAGCAAATCAGACAGTATGCCGAGAATTATCGTAAGGCACTCCTTTCGTACAGAGATGCAGTTCAAATTTTCACGGATACAATGCCATTTACATTTAACCGCCTTCGTCAAATCGAAGGCGTATACCGTGTGTTCGTTAATGCTGGCTTCTCCTATGAAGAGACGACGCTCATCGGTACACTTTTCAATAATTACGTAATAGGGTTTGTAAAGGAAGAGGTACGTTTCAAGAACTCAACGCAGGGTCAGGAAACAGAGGAGATCATTGCAGGCGTTCGCAATACTTTTAAGAACCTACCTGCCACGGAGTTTCCGACCCTTATTCAATTAGCCGACTATGCAACTGTTGTTGACATGGACAGACAGTTTGATTTTGGACTTGACATCCTTATAAAAGGCTTGAACACTATACTGGATTCTCATGCCTAAGTAGGGTCTTGCATCGTTCGCGTTTTTGTCCCATTTTAGTTCCAAACTGTATTTTTTTACTAAGCTAGATAGGGTTCCGCCCACGAGGGGTCAGCGACCGAGCGTCACAGAGTCACAAGTCATTGTGATTTGCACCTATTGGCACAAAATGCCCGAGGGAGAAGGCTCAGCTTATTTCCTATACGCTGAATCTGAAGCCCTCGGGCTTTTATCGTTGAAGGCACATGAAGAAAACTAATGAGAGGAGTCCGATCATGTCTGATTCAGTCCTATTGCTTCTCGTTTGTGCCTCTATAGGGCACGCCATCTGGAACGCTCTTTCACGAAGGGTGTCAAAGAGCACCAATTTTACATAGCCGAAAAAAGAGCGGGAGATGGTGTAATTGACCCTCTCCCTTGTGCTGCTTGATTTTGCACCTTTGTGTCGCATTCCCGTTACTGACATAAGCATATCACTCGTGACTGCGCATGAGTATGTAGCATTCATGCATAATTGAACGCCGCGTTTTTCTGCAAATTAGAACCGCGGAAAACAGCCCTCTGAGGTCATGGGGGCGTGGCTGAAGCGCTGGCGCATTGAAATCCTATTCCGTACCGCAAAGCACGAACTCGGAATGTTAAACTGCCATTCGACCAGCGAGAATCATATACACGCTCATTTGACATTGCTGTTAACCGCAGAGACGCTCATCCGGTATCTACCTGGCAACAACGAAAAACAGCGGGCGAAGAAGATTGCACCCACGGCCAAGTGATCCGCAATCTGCTCTGCATCCGCTGTCGAACCCGTCAAGCCGCTCGAACAAACGAGCCAGACTCGATCGTGATCGATCTTGACACAGTAGCGAGACATTTTGCGAGACTCATCCGCAAATTTTGGCCAGAACAATTGGAATTGAGGTGGTTCGAACCGACTAACACCTAATTATTGAGAGCAACTGCATCGCTCATGCCCATAAGTTTTTTCCATAGGGCTCGGTGACAAGCCGTTTCACCAGCCTGTCACATTGTCGATTCAGATACCAACGAATGATTCGAGCAAAGATGAAAGACATAAAGATGGCCAACAGCAGGATGACAACTCTAACCGGCTCGCACAAACTTCCCCTGCGTACGGGGACTCCGCGCGTCCTAAGATACATCCGAGGAGACCATATCCAAACGCTAGAACCGGCATATACTCGTTTCGAAAGAATTAGGTTCCATAGGCATCGCGAAACTTGCCGTTGTCTTTCCGCGATATTAGGATACAAATTTCCTGAATATGAGGATGTTAGTGAGAGTATCTTAAGTAACGTGCGTTTTCGATCAGTTTCACGAATGAGGAGGATTATGGAAATGAAAGCACTTGTATATCGCGGCCCCGGAAAAAAGGAATGGGTGGACAGCCCCATGCCGACCATTGAAGCGCCCACAGATGCGGTTGTAAGAATTACGAAGACCACCATTTGCGGTACGGATTTGCACATTTTGAAAGGGGATGTACCCGCAGTCGTCGAGGGGCGGACACTTGGCCATGAAGGGGTCGGCGTGATTGAGGAAGTGGGATCCGGTGTCCACAACTTCAAAGTTGGAGACAGGGTTTTGATATCCTGCGTCACTTCCTGTGCGAAGTGTGACAGCTGCAAGAAAGGCATGTATTCGCACTGCGAGGACGGCGGCTGGATTCTCGGGCATCTCATTGACGGAACGCAAGCCGAATACGTACGCATTCCGTATGCGGACACCAGTCTGTATCCGCTACCGGACGGCGTCGACGAAGAAGCGCTCGTGATGCTGAGTGACATACTCCCCACCGGTTTTGAGGTCGGTGTCCTGAACGGAAAGGTTCAGCCGGGAGACACGGTGGCTATTGTCGGTGCCGGTCCCGTCGGTTTGGCGGCGCTACTGACGGCTCAGTTCTATTCTCCCGCTGAAATTATCGCGGTAGACCTGGATGACAATCGACTAGAAGTTGCGCGGAAGTTTGGTGCCACGAAGACCGTAAATAGTTCCAAAGGCAACCCTGTGGAAGCCGTCCTGGAACTGACTGGCGGTAAGGGTGTGGACGTTGCCATTGAAGCGGTCGGAATCCCAGCCACGTTTGACATCTGCCAAGGCATTGTGGGGGCTGGCGGCCGCATCGCCAACGTGGGCGTACACGGCAAGAGCGTCAATCTGCACCTCGAGAAACTGTGGATTCAAAATATCACCTTAACCACTGGTCTCGTGGACACCAATTCCACACCGATGCTGCTCAAGACCGTGGCCGCTGGTAAGATTGAGCCCAAGCTACTCATTACTCACCGTTTTCCGCTCTCCGAGATCCTACAGGCATATGATGTTTTCGGAAACGCTGCGAGAGAAAATGCGCTGAAGGTCATACTGTACCAGTGAGATCGTAGCCATGACAAGTTGTACACGGTAGAATCCATCATGTGACAGTGGAGATCCTCTTCAAATGGAATGAAGTGGATCTTTTCAATCTCGGCCGTGGGTTTCGATGCCGATGCTCTTCGAAAGCTTATAGATGATGTAGTGGCATCGCGTGCCGTTAAACCTTGGAGTGGGGAGGCGACTGCTGCCCCGCCAAGGACAAACGAAGTTCGCTGCAGCAGAAAGGTCCGGATGAAGCGGGGAATGCAAGTACAAAATGCTCGACAACGGAATTTGGGTGAACGATAGAGCGGGGACTCCCCGCTCATCGTCTCATGAGCCTTACAGTTCTACGCTGCTCTGCAGCACCAATTACCAATGTGTCAGTGGATGGGCAGCAGTCATGCTCCTGTCCGTTGTTCCGATGGCTAGACTGCATGAACTCAATTTTCGAGCGTGTAGCAGATTGTTTCAGTATCACTAAAATAACTATACAAACAAAGAAAAGAGCACAAAACGACATATTTTTCACACCTCGTCCACACCGTAGAAGGGAAGGGAAAAGTTCGATTACGAACGTATTGTTCCGGATTCACAAATTAACTTGCGTTTTCGTCATTACATCACCATGTATCAGAGTCAAAGAGTGAGCATGTGCAGTGAGCTTCTTCGGAGTCTTCTATTCAGTGCATCGGCAGCTGTCGCCGGATGCGGATGAGATCGTTTCTGGGCCAGGTACCCCTTGGCTGCATTGTAGAGCGCGCCCATGCCTCCGTACAAGGCAAAGAAAAACGAGTTCGGTGCGTCCAGAGAGAAAGGAGCGATACTCACGTGGGTCTGTACCGAGCATCCATTGAAACAGACTTGCGCTGTCGTAGACATACAAACAAAAGTTGGTGTAATCAAACGCAGGCCTTTTCTCGTACATGGTAACCATTGGTGTTAGGCTGAAATAGTGGACACAACGAATCGAGAATGTAAGAATAAGGCGATTCGGGGTGAGCCACATGACACAGAAATACGATAAAGAATTCAAACTTCATGCAGTTAAATTGGCTTTGGAGAGTGGGAAGCCAGCGAGCCAGGTAGCTCGGGAACTGGGCGTATCGCAAAAAACACTGTATGGCTGGATGACGAAGTACAAGGAGGATCCCTCTACCCCGTTCGTTGGTAGTGGAAACCTCAAGGCTGAAGCGAAGGCCTTGCGGGACCTGGAGCGGGAAATCCGTGAACTGCGAGAGGAGAATGCGATCTTAAAAAAAGCGATGCGCATCTTCACCAACGACCGGAAGTAAGGTACCAATTCATCCATAGATACCGCTCCAAATTTCCGGTTCAGAAGATGTGCAAAATATTGGGTGTGTCTCGGAGCGGGTACTATGCTTGGCTCAGGCGTCCAGAGAGTGAGCGTTCCAAGCGCCGGAAGCGAATTACGAAGCGAGTCCATCAGATATTCGTGAAGTCCCGTCGTCTCTACGGCAGTCCTAAAATCACGCAAGTCCTGCGGCAGGAGGGAGAACGGGTGGCTCAAAAGACGGTGGCCAACATCATGCGGGAGAATGGACTTAGGAGCCGCACAGTCCGCAAGTACAAGGCGACGACGTATTCGAACCACGACTACCCGGTACAGGAGAATGTGCTGAACCAAACGTTCGTGGCAGAGCAGCCCAACGAGGTGTACATGGCAGATATCACCTACATCCCGACGGACGAGGGATGGGTCTACCTAGCCAGCTTGGAGGATCTATACAGCCGCAAAATTGTCGGTTGGAGTGCGGGCGCAAGGATGACGAAGGAGCTGTGCATCAAGGCGTTGGAGCGGGCCTGGGAACGCCAGCGGCCGACAGGGCCTATGTTGCATCATTCGGACCGTGGGAGCCAGTACGCCTCTCATGACTACCAGGAAAAGCTGCAAGAATACGGAATGGTTGGTAGCATGAGCCGCAAAGGTAATTGCTTTGACAATGCGTGTATTGAGTCGTTTCACAGCATCATCAAGCGAGAGCTCGTGTATCTGGAAAAGTTCAAAACGAGAGAGCAGGCCATACAACGAATTTTCGAGTACATCGAGGTGTGGTACAACCGGGAGCGGATACACTCATCAATCGGCTATCTAACGCCGGTTGAATACGAAAAAAAGTATTTCCAGTCCATCATAGCCGTAGCAAGCTAAAGCAGCAAACAGCCATCATATCAGAATATTAAAACTTACAATTTCTCTGTTTTGGGGTGTCCACTATCCTGAAAATCAATGGCCACCAAGGTGTGTAGGAGGGCAAACTGAACTAAACCCATCGGCAATGAGTTTATATGGATAATTATACCTGTTCGCCTTGTGAATTCCTAAGCCGAATGCTTTATCTCAACTTCCAGACCAAGAGACTTAAGCTTTCGAATTGCTTGCTTGGCGATTGCGTCTCGCTTGAGTGTTTCGTAATAGGTGGGTCCGAGTTCAACGTAGGGCTGACGCCGTTTTAAGATGTAGTACACGATGGTCAAGATACTGTGTGCCACTGCAATCGCTGCCCGATTTTTCCCTCGACGGGCCCCAATCCTGTGATACTGGGCAGACAAATAGGTTTGCTTCGTGATTGCCGCTGCACGAGCAGCCTCAACCAATGCCGTTCTTAGCTTTTGGTTTCCTTTGCGGGTTTTCCCCGATTTTCGTTTGCCTGCGCTCTCGTTGTTTCCTGGAGCCAACCCCGCCCATGAGCACAAATGGGCAACGGACGGAAATTGAGCCATATTTGTCCCAATCTCAGCAAGCAATTGTTCTGCTCGTCGACCCACACCCGGGATGGTGTCAACCAACTCTAGCTCTTCCTCAAAAGGGAGCATACGTTCCTTAACCTCTTCATCCAATCGGGTAATCTCTTCATCTAGGTAATCGATGTGACGCAATTGTGCCGCCAGCATCATCCGTTGATGGGCCCCTATCAGCCCATGCAGTGCCTTTTGCAGATCAGCCTTTTTAGATTTCAATCGGCCTTTCGCTAACTCGGACAATGCCTTGGGGTCTTCTTCTCCATGAATCATGGCATCCAGTATTGCCCGGCCTGATTTCCCCAGTGTGTTACTGGCGACCGAAGACAACTTGATGTTGGCTCCCTCCAGTACCTTCTGAATTCGATTCACCTCTCGTGCTCGCTCATCGATGAGGCTACGGCGGTAGCGAATTAACTCTCGTAACTCACGCTGTTCACGGTTGGGGATATAGCTAGCTTGTAGCAATCCATGCCGCAAGAGCCCGGCAATCCACTCAGCATCTTTCACATCTGTCTTGCGGCCTGGAACGTTCTTCATATGCTTGGCGTTAACCACAAGCACGTCGAAATTCGCGGATTCGAGAAGATTGTAGATTGGCTTCCAAAATGAAGCAGTACTTTCCATCGCTACATGAGTACACTCATGCTCCACCAACCAGTCAACCATCTCCAACAGATCCTCCGTCATGGTTGAAAATGTACGGATGTCTTTGCCATTGGGCGTTAGAGCACAAGCGACTACCATCTTCTTATGAACATCTAGACCACAACAACGTTCATAGACTACATCCATGCGAATCCTTCCTGGCAACTGGTCATATTGAAGGGCTGGTGCAACGACCATTGTTGATCATTCTATCCTGCGTGCTTCCCGGGCCGGGAGCGACATTCTGTGGTGCACCAGGTCGTCGTAGTCAGTCTATTGAGCGGGCTCAAGGCACCAGAGTGGAACGACCTGCCTTCTCCAGCCACCAGAAAAATCATTCAACACAAGACCATTTTCATCCTTCTGATGGTGCCGCCCCAGCGGCATGGGGGTCTATTGACTTAATATCACCTTGCGACTACGGCGGTTTTCAAGATCTCTGGCGCTTGTTCTACGTAGTTCAAGTAGTTCACCTGCTCCCGCCTGTTTTCCGCAACTTAAAAATGTAGAAGAACACGGCGTTCTGATATACTGGCCAGCGGGTGAAACCACCGAAAACACCATCATATATTCTGAGCCACCTCCCCATCACTAGCGTAATGTAGCGTATGGAGCGACATTCCCACCTGAAAAGGCATGTACCCTATATACTCAAGACCGTTCAGCTTTTACGAGAATGAAGTCTTGCGCTACCACCAAAGCGCACTTAACCCGATTGCGGTTAGTCCAACAACAGATGCAAGCGCCACGGCTGTTCTGCCATAACCGTAGCCATTTCCATAACCACATGACTCAGTTGCACTGTCGGTCGCATCCTGTCCAAAAGCGTAGTCAAGCTTCTGCATCTCATTCCCTTCCCCGGATACCGTTGTGTATCGAGGTGCGTGCAAAAATAAATGGGAACTGTTGCAGCCTAATAGCCGTCCATGAATGTTGCCGTGCACTGTGTGGCAGATGACCCATTGACCCGTACAGCGTCTTATATGTCCGTATGAAACCAAAACATCAGCCCCCTACTTTAGACATCGTTCATTGGTAAAACGATGATCTCCATGCCTCATGAGGTAAATCCTGCCGTGTTATTCATTAGTAGACCGGTGTTGTTGTACAGTGTATCGCGTAACCATACGGAACCAGCAGTAAGAACAGAACGAAGATAATCAAGAACACGACTGCCCAGCGGGTGAAACCACCGAAAGCACCATCATACATTCTGAGCCACCTCTCCAAACCAAAGGTAATGTAGCATATGGAAAGACATTCTGTCGTGAGACGGCTCGTATCTTGTAAGGGCGATCGCCCTTATGCTATTGTCCATAGGTTGACGGGAAAAGATGTCCTGATTTTGACGAATATTATGTCTCAAGCCCTTCTTTCTGCCATTACGGGTGCTCGCATTGACGGGCTAAAATGTCCGATTTTCGAGCATTTAAGCTCACGCATGGCGTTGACGACACAAATTGTCCGTTTTAGGGTACGATTTGGACCTTGACGCCCGTCTCGCCGAGGGGGATTTTCCCTTTAGACTCCCACTATTTCCAGCCTCACAACATCAGGCTCAACCAACAGGGTCAAGGCTAAAACCACGTATGTGTGCCGTAACTAAACTGCAGAAACTGTGATGATTGGATATATTAAATCGCTAATATTTATGCGGCTTACCAGGGAGTTCTTATTGCGTATTCGCACTCGAATGTGCAATAGCAGTCAACTAGCCAAACTGCACATTCATGCATAAGGGGAGAGGAGATACCGCAATTGCTCAGATCTCGCCTCCAGGAGTACACAGGAAGCATCTAGTTGTACTCGTCTGACCGGCCGAGATGTTACCCACATCAGGATATCAGTTTGTCACCGGTGAGAATCTTGACAGAAGGTACGTTCTGCGACTAAAAGGCCTTCAGATACTATTTCTGAAGGCCTTTTCTCATCTTCTGCCTCTCTCTTCTCTCTGGTCCACACAATTAAATCGTCGGGACGAACACAACCCGTTGCCCGCTGTAAGAGGGAGTATTCCAAACTTCCTCCACTTTGGAAAGAGGGACAGGTACCGCATTCACTTTGAGCCTGCCATCTGCGATAGCGTGAATTAGCGCCGGAAATTCAGCAACATACCCGGCAGTTGGGACCGAGCCTTGACCACAACCAAGCACTTGAAAGTTGGCAGATCGAAGTGCGGCGGAAGGCACAGCGGCAGTAGCACCAGCAACGGAACCAATTTGAATCCAAGTCAACGCTCGGCTCCGGTCTCGTCTTTGAGTCAGCATCGAGATCATCGCAAACTCAGCAGGCTTTCCCCAGAGATAATCTATCACGATGTCAACTTCAGACGCTGCCTCACCAAGCCGCTTGGCAGCGACCTCTGGATCACCTGAGAGAGACACGATAACGTCTGCACCTAGCGATGAGAGGGAATTGAGGCGGTCCCGATCACGCCCCGCACCGATAACCTGACTTGCACCAAGAAGCTTGCCAATCTGGACAGCCATCTGTCCAGCATTTCCGGTCGCGCCAAGAACCAGAACCTTTTGCCCTGGCTGAAAATCAACCCGGCGGCGGAGAGCTACCCATGATGACATAGCCGGGTTCATTGCTGCAGCAATTAGAACAGGATCGACACCTTCAGGCAAAGGAACACTACGCCGCAAGTCAACAACCGCCTTTTTTGCGAACGTACCCAGAGAAGTATCGAATGCTACAAAATAGACCAACTGACCATTTGGGAGTCGTCCAACACCATCAATGCCTGGAATTAGCGGGAGTTCCCCGGTGCTAGTGTAGTGAGAACCGCTTGCCTGAGATCGCACACGCGGGTGTAATCCAGCAGCAAGAACGTCGACAAGAACTTCATTCGTCCCAGATGGCTCTGGTGTATCGAATAATTCGTATTTAGGGGCAGAATCGAGCGAGCGCACAACAGCAGCATACATAGATATAGACATAGACCTCCATTCAGAGCCCAACCCAAGAATTTAGTTGATGACCAGCGACGTAGTGAACGTAAGTGTGCAATAAGAAATACGCCCAAGTTACTCCATTTATTTCCTTTCTATTATAAGCCTTAATCCGTCCTCAAAAATATCATCTGCGGTGTGACCGGAATTAAAATACTCCTCTATGGCTGCAATGATGGTCGGATGGTCTTTCTGGAATCGTTCCATGTCAAACGCCTTTGTCATGTCTGCGTCAGGAGGAGTTTGTTCCTCGATGACATGCCCTAGAGTAAAATGGGTTGCTGTCAGTACAATCAAACGGGATTCCCGTAAATTAACTCCGGCGGTAAGCAGCGTTCTTACTGCCGCCTCCATCATATCCGACATGGCTAACGAGAAATGTGCTCCGGCAACGACTCGTGCCCCATCAGTATAGGAGAGCATAGCTTGTCGCAGTTGGTTAAATATATCAATCAGCCACTCCTGCCATGGCTCGTCAATGCTTCGTTGGCGTAAGGCATGAACCATTGGCTGAATGATGCGGTCTGCCATTTCGTTAATCAGAGTCGCCTTGTTCTTTATGTGCCAGTACAGGGTAGGTGGTTTAACGCCCAGTCTACTTGCCAATGAACGTAAACTTACGCCCTCTGCTCCAACCTCATTCAGCAGCTTCAGCGCCTCTTCTATAACAACATCCTTGTTGAGTGCCATCGTCTATATCTCCTAAACAGGTTCTCCTTGACAGTTTAACACGTGTAGAACATATAATAAACAATTATCTAAATGTGTTAGAGAAATGAGCTAGGAGGTTGAAAATGTGAAGGCAGCCGTACTGCATCAGTTTGGAGACATTCCGCGATACGAAGACTTTCCTGACCCCATTCCAAATGAAAATGAAGTTGTTATTGAAGTTAAGGCAGTTGCGTTTGAGAATGTCGATAAGGCAATGGCGGCAGGCACTCATTTCGCCAGTAGGCAATTCCTTTCGATGCTTCCTGCAATCGTTGGATTCGATGGGATCGGAGCACTTCCCGACGGCAGATTGGTTGGCTTTGGTGGAGTAAAGGCACCGTACGGAGCCATGGCTGAAAGGACCGTTGTTCCTAAAGAATATACCGTCCCTGTTCCGGAAGGAGTTGACGCCATTACAGCAGCTGCCATGCCCGCTTCAGCATTGACGTCCTTTTTTCCGCTTAAATGTGGAGCAAAGCTTCAGCCAGGGGAAACAGTGTTAATCAACGGAGCGACCGGTGTGGCAGGGAAACTTGCCGTCCAGATCGCCAAACTTCTCGGGGCAGGTCGCATCGTTGCCACCGGGCGTAATGAAGCCTCATTGAAGCAAGTAGAATCGTTCGGAGCAGACATCGTCATTGATCTTAAGCAATCCGACAAACAGCTTGTTGAGGTATTTAAGAAAGAATCTGAGAAGGGCTTCGATGTCATCCTTGACTTTTTGTGGGGACATGTAACGGAGTTGTTGATTCAATCGTTGGTTCCGCAGGAATTGAGCTTCGCGAAAAGGTGAACGCGTCTTGTTCAAATTGGCGAAAGGTCGGGATCGACCATTTCGCTTTCTGCTGATGCACTGCGAACAACGGGACTTGAAATAATGGGAGCAGGCGCAGCTATCACACCCGAGTTAGTCCAAGAAAGTACAAACCAGGTGTGGAATTGGATTCAAAACAGAAAAATTCACATGGATATTGAAAAAGTTGCTCTTCAGGATATTGAAGACGCGTGGAAACGTGATGACTTTCAAGGTAAGAGAGTGGTCATTGTCATTTAGGAAATGGGGTGAATTCATATGCTGAATAACATTCAACGCTGGCATCGAAAAACCGTTAATAAAATCGCTGCCAAACTGGGACTTCCCGAAGACATGAGCCATTTTCACCGAGCGCATGACCCACATCGACACTTAAAGAACGCGCATGCCTTTCATCAGCGGCAAAATCAACGTGTCGCAGATTGGCACACAGAACATGCCGCTGAAGTGATGGCTGGAACGAGCAGGTTACACAGATGGGAAAGGTTTGTGTACAAACAGATAACTCGTTGACAAGTAACAACCGTGAGCCCGGATTTTAGAGTACTTCCGGACAGAAGTACTCTAAAATCCAAACTTGGCCCATCTCTTTGAATACCCCATAGTAGGTTTATTGCGCATACGGGTGCGAATGTGCAATAAGCCTCCCTATGAAAAAGTTTAAAATATATGTTATGATGAATATTGATACAGAATATCAACGACAAAGGGTGGGCTCTGTATTTTTCATTCCACCACAAATCCGAATACCCTTCAATTGTAGCTGTCCACGATTGATGCCACTCTATATGGATGCGCAAATATGCCAGCGGCGAAAATAAAGTCCCGGAGTTCGACAACGTAAACTCCGGGACTGTTCATTTCGACTGGCGTCTCAATTATCTGCTGTCAGGGTCGTCCCTTTCGTCTCACGAATGGTAAAGACCAATAACCCCGATGCAAAATAAGAAATGGACGCGAGCGCAATGAACATCGAAAATCCGATGGAGGAAATTAACACTGGGGCCAACAGAATGCCGACAATCGACCCAATGCGTCCAACATTAAAGCAAAATCCAGACGCCGTGGCACGAATACTAGTTGGGAAGAGCTCACCGTACCAAGCACCAAATCCACTGAAGTATCCCGTAAAAAATCCCAATAAAGCAGAGATGATGCCAAGCGTCACAACATTGCCACCAGTCAACAGAAGATGTCCGTTCGTCAAGGGCATGTGACTTGCGACGTAAGTAAAAATCGGTATAACGACCGTCATGCCGAAAAAGAAAATTGCAAATGAAATCCGTCGACCAACAATTTCCGCAATATATCCATATACGAGATAGCCAATGATTGCACCAACTGCAGTCCAAACCGAGAAGACTGGTGTCTGGTTCATATTGATTCCGAGAATGTTTTGCAAGTAACTCGGTACAAACGTGAGGATAATCCAATATCCTATCATCCCAAGCATTGAGACGAGTAGGGCCAGCAATGTAGTCTTGACGTAATCCCTATTAAAAATCGACAGCATGTTCTGACTCTTTCGGCTACGTGCAATATAGTACCTGTTTGCCAGCCAAATCGGCGATTCCTTGACGAAGAGTAAAATGTACACGGCAGTTGCCCACGCAGGAATGCTCGCGTAGATAAACAGCCATCTCCAGGATTGCGGATCGTGTGGATTGAGGATTGTCCATGCAAAGATAGCCGCCAACAACTGTCCTCCAGACCATCCCGTCTGCATGATGGCCAGTGCCTTAGCGCGTGAATCCGGACGAGACACCTCCGAGATCAATGCTGCGGCAGCAGACCATAACCCGCCAACGGCGACACCGACGACAATGCGGAAGATATTCAGCTCTAGCATATTCTGGACAAACCCACACATGAGGGTCCCAAGACCGTAGATGAGCACAGAGATCCACAGCGTTCGCTTGCGTCCGATGCGATCAGATATGTTCCCGAACACGTAACCGCCGACTCCTGTCGCCAGCAAAAACCAAGCAACTACCGTCGTCACACCCGACAAGTTCGTCTTAAACGTATGTGCGACAGCCAACAACACAAAGCTAAAAATCCCGGCATCCATCGCATCGAACAACCAAGATGCCCACGAACCGATGATAGCGTTTACCTGATGGCTCGTCCGAACTTCAGTGGGAACGGCGGCCAAATCCAGTTGACTCATAGATTACCCCTCCAAGTGTAGGAAACAATTAAATCACGGATAGTCGAATTCTGGACGGGCCCGACAATCACATTGAAAAATTGTATTCGTTTTCATATTGACCTGTAAGATACGTGGGTTACGGGCGTTTGCAGGGTTCCAGTCTCTTTCCTCCTTCCATTTTATTTCACAATTATACTGAATCCTGTATACAGTATAATACAAGCGGATTCATCCTGCTAGTTACGAAAAGCAGGATTCGCAACACACCCAAGTTGCTACGCAGCGCTTCTCCAAAAGCGAATGTCAACAAAAGAGATCCGGTGTCTTCAACGACGCCGAATCTCTTTTTACGAATATGACACAAAGTTTCCCGTGCAAACTACAACTGTAGAACCACCCTCATCCACGCACTAGATCATCGATAATCGACTATCGTCGGGCAAGCTATCTAGAAAGTTCTGCAGGTTCTGCTGGAGATGCGCTTGCATCAACTGCTCTGCCGCTTCGCCGTCTCCGCGAAGAATCGCCTCATAGATTTCATGGTGTTCATGTGGAAGCTCTGCGCGGTTTTTTACAATATCTTTGCGACACAGCAAAATGATGCTCTGCATGCGGTCAATGAGTTGGGTGATTTGGTCATTGCCGCAGGATCGGACAATGGCATTGTGAAACAACGTATTCGTTTTCATCACGGACTCAAAGTCAGCTGTGTGCGACTGCTCCATCAACGTGCGCAAAAAATCCTTGTCCTGTTGGCTCATCTGAGTGGCGGCCACTTTTGCTGCGTGTCCTTCTAAAAGGATGCGGATTTCATAACTGTCCTTAATTTCCTTTGGCGTGAACTGCACGACAGATTTATTTCGCAGCAATCCCTCGTGTTCAAGGCGGATAATCGCTTCCCGAATTGGCGTCCGGCTAATGTTGAGTTCCGCTGCCAGACGTTCTTCGGATAACTTAACGCCAGGCGATAAATCGCCCTCGATAATCTGCTTAAATAAATAGTCATACACCTGCTGGTATGCGGGTTGTGGTTTTCGGATTTCCATAAGCCCCATCCTTGCTCGTTGTATTCAGTATAACGTCGAATGTTGTATACAATATCCAGTACGCATCTATCGTATCAGAAAAATAATCCCTATTGTCACAAAGTTATTTCATAGTATTCTTATTGACAAACCATCTGACAAGATGCTCCACGAAAAGCGAGGGATTCAATTGACACAAAATCAGCAATCGCGTCGTGCTACGCCGCCATTTCGAGCAGATCAAGTAGGAAGCCTGCTTCGCCCTGAGCGCGTTAAACTGGCTAGACAACAGCGGTCGGCAGGGAAAATCAGTGCAGATCAGTTGAGAGAAGTGGAAAACGAGGAAATCCTCCGAATTGTCGACAAGCAAAAGTCCATAGGGCTCCAGGCCGTGACCGACGGTGAACTGCGAAGGGCGTGGTGGCACTTCGACTTCCTCGAAAATTTAGTTGGTGTACAAAGCTATGAAGCGGATGGCGGTATCCAATTTCACCAGCAGCAAACGAAGTCTCACTCCGTAAAGGTCATCAGCAAACTGGGCTTTGGCGACCACCCGATGTTGGAGGACTTCCGGTTTCTTCACAGTGTCGCGGGCACGCACGTCGCGAAAATGACCATTCCAAGCCCCAGCATGCTTCATTTCCGCGGTGAAATCGACAAACAGGTCTACCCGGACGAAGCGATGTTCTTTCGCGATCTCGCCGAAACCTACAAACAAGCCATCCAATCCTTCTACGACGCAGGTTGCCGCTATCTGCAACTGGATGATACGTCGTGGGCCTATTTCTGTTCGGATGAGCAAAAGGCACAAATGCAAGCGCGCGGGTTGAATCCGGAGGCGCTCACGAAGTGGTATGCAAAGACGATTAATCAGGCCATTGCCGATCGTCCGTCGGACATGACCATCACCATGCACATCTGCCGTGGCAACTTCCGCTCGACGTGGATTTCCTCTGGCGGATACGAACCTGTAGCGGAAATCCTCTTTTCTGGCTTAAATGTGGATGGATTCTTCCTCGAGTACGACAGTGATCGAGCTGGTGGATTCGAGCCGCTGCGCTTTGTAAACCGCAAGGATCTACAAATTGTCCTTGGACTGATTACCTCGAAAACTGGTGAACTGGAAAATCGCGACGAAATTGTACGCCGCATTGAAGAGGCGTCGCGATACGTCGACTTAGCCCAATTGAATCTCAGTCCACAATGCGGCTTTGCATCGACAGAGGAAGGCAATTTGCTTACAGAGGATCAGCAGTGGGCGAAGCTCCGTCATGTCGTCGAGATTGCCGAAGAGGTTTGGAAGTAACTTTTGCAGTGCAAAAGTCAAATGAATAGCCTTGTCACGTAGGTCCACCTCATCATTCTGCCACGCAAAGGGACCCCCGCACCAGCGTGCGGCCGCCTTTGCGTGGCTTTTTCGTGTCATTCAAATGGCGCAAGGGCGCAACTCACCCCGCGTCGCTACCGTAGCCACCATTGGCAACAGGGGCTTGATAGCGTCCTTTACGGGGTTGTTTTTGGTCAAAAACGTGTGGAGTCGGCGGCTCTTTGGAATGCCCGAGGCGTTCGGACGAATGGTGATGTCTGGCTCAAACGTGCTATCGATACCTAAAAAATCGAATACGCGTCGACAGACTGCGACTGTATGCCGATTGAGATCCTCATAGCGGAGAAACAACATCTGTGCTCGGGAAAACACATCGAGGTACGGTTGCAGCTGTTTGAAGTAGAAACCACGCCTCGTAAATGCCACATCGGCGCCCAGTGCTTCGCAATCCGCTCTTCTTCTGCTGCGATGGCGTCGGCGAAATTGGCAAGTGGCTCGCGCTCGTCGCGGCGCAGATGTAGGTAGGCTGAGTGTGCGCGCTCGACCGGATCGCGCAAGATAACAATGAGCTTCACGTTCGGAATGAGGTCGTGAATGCGATTGGCGGCATCCGCCGTGTACAGATACATGGGTGAAGCCTCACCGACGGCTTGATAGCCGTCCGCCTCGTCAAAGAGCGCTTGATAATCGGCAAATCGAGTAATACTACTGCGATTTGTCCGATCATCACCCGGCCCTTGAAAGCGAACCTCCCGATTCGCCAAGGCAAAGTAATTGGGTTCTTTGATACTCGGCATAAAGACTTCTGGGTGTTGCGACAAATACCGATACAATGCCGTCGTTCCCGCTTTGGCGGCACCGATAACCAAAAAATTCGGAAGCAACTTGAACACTCCTATCTGAGCGTTTTGCAGATTTATAAACTCCCGCAGGGCAAGGGTTTTTAGGGCATGAAAAAGGACTTCACCCCAACCTTCGAGAAGATTTCAAGTGACCAAACAAGAAATTTTCGAGGAGGGAAGTCCCACTTGTATATTCTCCAACCATCGCTCTTTTCCTTTGAAGACTGGCTAGAAATTGACTCCAGCGATCGTCTGCCCTTGTTCTTCGCTGTCTTGGATTTACAACCCTATGCTTCGAAATTGAGAAAACAGTCACCCCAAGGCGCGAAACCTATGAATCGTGAAGCGATTCTGCGCGCACTGCTGGCTGCTCCGCTTGAAGGAATCTCAACGTTCACAAGGCTTCATGAACGGTTGGCGCGAGATATACGCTTTCGCTACCAGTGTGGGTTTCGAATCGACGAAGCAGCCCCGTCGGTCTCCACACTGAGTCGCGTGTTTTCAGCCGTTGTTGAGTTGGGTCTCGCTGAGAAGCTCTTCATTGACCTGGTCAGTCAATGTAAAGAAGCGAGCATCATCAACGGACGCCATTTGGCTGTGGACAGTGCCGCCGTGAAGTCCTACGAGAAAAAACAACCTAAGTCCAAGAGCCAGGAAACGGGCAATGCCAACTGGGGCGCAAAATACGATACCTTTGGCAACAAGCTTGCTTGGTTCGGATACAAATTCCACTTGGCTGTGGATACCGCGAGTGAACTGCCAGTTGCTTTGGATGTCACACCAGCGAACGTCTTTGATGGTGAGATGGCGGCACCATTGCTGGAACACGTCGTGACGACGCACGGTTGGAAAATCGACTTTGTCATGATGGATGCTGGATATGATCAAGTCAAAAACTATGAAACGGTTCGTCAATATGGTGCACAGGCAATTATCGCGATGAACAAGCGCGGTGAAAAAGAACCGCCTGAAGGAATCGCATCGGACGGGACGCCGCGTTGCACGATGGGATATGACATGGTGTATTGGGGTGCGGACGGTGACCGACTAAAGTTTCGCTGCCCGCACGCGGTTGGGAAGGTAGATTGTCCGCTTGGAATCGCGACATGTTCCGAATCCAACTACGGTATGGTGGTCAAAAAGCGGATCACAGAAGATATTCGGCGTTACTGCGCACCACACCGAGGCACGCAGAATTGGAAGCTGTTATACAACGAGCGAACTGCTGTAGAGCGTTGTAACGCAAGGCTTAAGACGAATTTGACGGCGAACGACGTCCATGTCCGAGGCATCCGAAAAGTAAAGACACACATGTTCCTCAACGCGATCGTGTTACTTGCATCGGCACTAGCTGTGAACCATATCGAACGACACAAGAAGACTGCATAAATCAAAACGAGTTGACGTGACGAGAAACGGCGCAAGAATACCAGTATGTGGAATTTAGTTTACTTACCCTAGGTGTTGTTCCTTTTTCACCTCCACCCAAAACGACCATTCTGCAAAACGCTCATCTACTAACCTATCTGCCAGCCTATCATTTGGATGTTTAAATTCCCTTGAAGCCAGACGTACACCCCCCCGGTAAATGCATACCGACACCCCAATCTTTTAAACTTCATCCCTACGTCTTCCCGTGCTAAAATACACGCAGGAGATGATGATTTAATGGACGAAAAGCAACTGCTCGATGCCGTTCGTTTAATCGTTCGTGAAGAAATCGGGACCGTTGAACAGCGGCTCAACACCCGCATTGACTCGGTTGAGCAGCGACTCAGCACCCGCATTGACTCGGTTGAACAGGCGCTCAACAAGCGAATTGACTCGGTCGAACAAGCACTCAGCACCCGCATTGACTCGGTCGAACAGGCGCTCAGCACCCGCATTGACTCGGTCGAACAAGCGCTCAGCACCCGCATTGACTCGGTCGAACAAGCGCTCAACAAACGGATTGATGTCGTAGAGCAAGCCGTCTTAGAGACGAGTAAGGATGTTAAAGTCATCAAGACGCATCTGAATGACACCGTCACTGACGTCAAAGTCCTCAAAAAGGCCGTCGCCAACAACTAACCCGCAAAAGGTTAGCCGTCTCTTTCCACCACAGAATCCACTACCCAAGGAAAATGAATAAAAATTGTTCGAAATATGTAATATTCCACCTGCCTGCACCGTCTAAATAGAGAGGTAACTATCACCTCTATCTTTTTGCGCGCTAGAACATACCATTCTCTGCTTATGCGAGTACAATCTGGAGAATTGGAGGCACAAGATGAAATTTCAACATTTGGTTGCCGGGGTCACCCTCTCGACGCTCATGGTTTGCTCTGTCCCTGCCGTGTCTTACGCGCAGGCGGCGCCTAGTGTGATTGAGGCGGGATCGACCGGCAGTGAAGTCGTCACCCTACAAAATGACCTCAATGCACTTGGGTTCACAGTCGGCCAAGCGGACGGAATTTTTGGGCCGAAGACTGAAGCGGAAGTCGAAGCGTTTCAAACGAAACACAAATTGACGGCGAACGGCGTCGTCAACACGGCGACGTGGAATGCCCTAAACAAAGCGGTTTCTGCACTCGTCGTCAAACCTATCAACCTCAGTAAGTCGAGCACAGCCGCGAAAAACTTGGAAGTCAAACACATTTACTACAATAATAAGTTGATTACGTCACCCTACGGATTTACGTACAATGGAACGGCTTACATGCCGATTTGGTACGTCATGTCGACGTTGGACAAAGAGGGATTCACGCACACGTGGTCAAACAACGTCTGGAATATCAAGGTCCCATCGAGTACTTCGGTGGACTACAGTAGCATTAAGTATGGCAAAGGCAGCATGGCGATTGCCATCAACGGGACCGTTGTGGCGCGGGTGATGGGGATTACCCATGTCGATCCCGCCTCCAACTCAACCACAACCTTCATGCCCATCTACAACGTGATCCAAGCGCTAGACCGCGTTGGAATCCATTCCGATTGGAACGGGAACACGTGGAAGATGACCAGTTCGGCGCAATCCACTGCACCAAGCGGCGCAGCTGCCTATGGCAATGTCGACTTGCGATATCCGGCACCTTCCAGCATCACTGCGGACAGCATTGACGCGTACTTGTCCAAAAGCGTCTATAACAACACCGTCGGCTCTCCAATGACGGGACTCGGCGCATCCTTTATGGACGCGCAGCGCACGTATGGGGTCGACGCGAACTACCTCGTCGCCCACGCTATCGAAGAGACTGGCAACGGGACGAGCGCCATTGCGCAGCAAAAGAACAACCTATTTGGGTATGGCGCCTACGACGCCAATGCTGGTGCGGACGCCGGCGTCTTCCCAAGTGACGACTACGCCATCCGCTTCCAGGCGTGGGAAGTGCGCAATAACTACCTCGACCCGTCGAGCAGCAACTATGGCGGATCCCCCACACTGACAGGTATGAGCGTAAACTATGCGTCCGACCCCGGATGGGCCTCGAACGTTGAGAGCCTGATGGGCGAGATTTCCTCCTTCGTCAACTCCAGCGTCAAAGACTATCAAACCTATTCACCAAGCAACACGCCGCCGGCGCCCAGCAGCACAACGGAGCCGGTCTACTACCTGAACGGGGCCACGGGGAGCACCGAATCGAATCCATACTATAACGGCGTTCCGTACTACCCAAGCGTAGCCGAAGGGCAGACGGATATGTTCCCCGGGCCACTGGAAAGCGGCAGCTTCGGCGACTCTGTGAAACAGGTCCAACAATTCCTCAAATCAACGGTCGACGCAAGTCTGACGGTCGACGGACAATACGGCACCGCGACAGAGACGGCGGTCAAACGATTCGAGGCTGCTCACAATCTACCTCAGGACGGGAACTGGAGTTTTTCGATGTGGGAGACGTACATTCACCCAGACGACACCACATCCACACTCCCTGCCAATGAGCCGGTCAAAATTGATCAAATCGCCGAAGGCATGGCGGGTGGCTACGTGGTTCCGTGGTACCACATCGAAAATGTCGGCTGGGTCGATTCACAATATGTACAATTGACCAACGTCTACCGCCTGATGGCCGCAAAACCGACGAGCACCAACACCAACATCCCCGTCTATAGTGACGCAGCCGGCACAGCAAAAGTCGCCACGCTCCACAGCGGCGACTTCGTCGTTGCGGCCTCATCGACGCCAGGCGGCAGCATGTACCAGATTCAATTCGCGATTGAATCCTCGGCCTCCGGCAGCAACCAGTCGCCAGGCACCCTGCTAACGGGCTACGTCCCTGCAACAAGCGCCACATTCGTCGCGCAACAGTAGGGCTCTTGCACGGTGTCGCACCCGGCCCGCCCTGGCCCAGCCCTTGGTGGGTGGGGCGGGATCGCGGCGTGAGGCGCTGAGCTGCGTGCGCGGGGCAGAGAGCCGGTGGCCGGTGGGCGGTGGCAAGCCGCGAGCCGGGGCGCGGTGACCGGGTAGCCGGTGGCTGGCAGCGGATCGCGATGACCGGGTGGCCGGTAGCCGGGCATTAAGGTCGATTTTCTACCTTATCCGGGCACAAGTTGAAAAAATCAAATAATTAAGACCGATTTTGTGCCTTATGTGGCCGGATCGCGCCTGAAATCCCCCGCTGACCGGAGAATAGGGCATTTTTCATGCCCTATTCTCCTCAGCCGGCGCAAAACGGCATATATAAGGTACATTTTGTGCCTTAATTTCGAGGCGGCAGGCCCAGAGCACACAGATAGTCCCGGAAATTCCAAAATACATGTATACATCAATACAAAATCCAGCTAGAACGGGGTATCCAGGGCCGCCGCAAGAGGATGCCGATCACGCCGTCCCCGCCGATTTGTACATATATGCATATACACGCACATATGTACAAATCGTCTTCAACGCGGCAGCCCCACCCGCCTGCCCAGCGTCATCCACATCCACCAGCCGCAATCACCGATCAGTTGCCGTCAGCGTACTGCTGGAGCGGTGCCCAGACTTCGTTGTCTTCCAGCCCGATCCGCCACAGCGCGACGCCGCGAAGGTTGTCCTGTTTCGCCAGTTGAAGCTTGTCCTCGATACTTTGGGCGTTTTCGTAGTAGACCGTGTGGGTCGCGCCGCTGGCCGTGTATGTGAAGTAGGGTTCCTCGGCCTGGCTGTCCCACTTCGGCGTGATGTTATTTTCCGATATCAGCTTGTTGACCTGGGTCAGTGTCAGGGCTGTCGTCTGTCCATTTGCCCAGTCGTAGCCGTATACGGGTAATCCAAGGAGCACTTTGTCAGGTGGAATTTGCGTCGTAGTGTAAGACATCACCTGCTGCACCCAGCCCACTGGTGCAATGGCGCCGGCAGGTCCGCCTGGGTACGAGTAATCGTAAGCCATGACCATCACTTCGTCGCTGGCAGTGCCGATGGTCGCGTAGTTATAGGCGCTGCTCGCGTTCGTGACCGCCGGTACGTCGACACTCAGTTGTTTGCCGGCTGCGTGCAGGGCGTTCGCGAGGTCTGTGATGAACGATGAGAATAGGGATCGGCTGGAGGTTGGGAGCATTTCAAAGTCGATATTGATGCCCGCAAACGGCGTGCCTTGCACGAGTGACACCATGTTGTTCAGAAGTGCTTGCCGCTTTGTAGCATCGCTCAAGATTTGCGTCGCAAGTGTCCCGTCGAAATCGCCGGTCGTCGAATTCATATTCGTCACCGTGATATACGCGGCCAAGCCGTTCTGTTGCGCGTAGGTGCCCGCTTGTGTGAAGCGTGTTCCCTCTAAGCCGCCGGAAGCTGTAATCGAGTGGGTAAACGTGCTAAACTCCGTCACGATCGGATTCGCTTCCAAATCTGTCAGAGAATCTGTACTGCCGCCATAGTTGGTGACAAAGCCAAACACAACTGGATTGGTTGCGCCAGACGTAATGGACCAAGTTACCCCATTCCAGGACGTCTGAATACCCGCCGCTTGAAAAATCTGTTCAATATAGTAAATCGGCATATAGACCGTGGGCTGCGCATTGGCGCCCGCAGCCGGATCCTTTTTGACGACTGTATTGACCTTCTTGACCAGTTTGCCGTTGATGACAATGCTGGCGGATCCGCTCCCGACCGGAATTTCAGAGAAGTCCCCATCTGTTGCGGTGGTCAGCGTCCAGGTATGACTTTTTCCGTCCCAGGACTGCGTAAAACCTGCCGCCTCCAGCGCCTTACCGACATACCAAATCGGCATGAAGGTGGTCTGTTGGCTGCCGTCGGAGGTGACGACACCATACGGGCGAGAGAGGACTGTTCCGTTGACCTTCACGGTTTTCTGAAGCGATGAACTGGCAATCGCATCGGTTGGGAAAGCTAGTGCAGAAACGGCTAGAGTAAATAGACTGACTGCAGCGCGTCGATTCAAGTGGCGTAAATCCTCCCAGAGTCTCTTTGTCTATGATTCTACTGGAAGTTAGGAGGAAAATCCGCTGGAAATGCGTGGAGAGAGCTGCTGGGGGCATCCCAACGACACGTGCGAACGCGCATCGGATCCCCCAGTGACCCATTCATTTTTTCATTGTGGCGGTAGACTGCTGTGTTGTGGTGCTAAAACACTTACGCCCGCGATTTCTTTGCTAGTTGAGCAAACTGGTCGTTGACGTTTTGATTGCAGATGCCACCGTGATAGCAGAGCGCCGTCTCAATGTCGAAATCCGAGAAATGCGCAATTGAACGCCATGCCTCGCCCACGTCTGGTGTGAAGGCCTCATTTGGTCCGAGCAATTTCCCGTTTTCCGAGATAATCGCGTCACCCGTGATAAGCGTGTGGCTCTTGGCGTGATACAAGCTAATATGACCTGGCGTGTGACCCGGCGTGAAGATGACCGTGAGACCGCCGAGATACGGAAGCACCTGGCCGTCAGCGACGGTCGTGTCGACTTTGACCTTTGGTGGTTCACCGCGGGACGCGTCGAATTTAATCAACGGTTTGTCCCCTTCGATGTATGGCTTGTCCAATTCGTGCGCCAATACCTCAATCTGCTGCGCTGCCGCTGCACGAATTTCTGGCGCACCGCCAATGTGGTCAAAATCCTGGTGCGTGAAGATGATTTTGTTCAGCCGCTCGAACGGCACACCTGCCTGCTCCATTTCACGTTGAATCGCTGGAAGCATGCCAGGGAAGCCGGTATCCACCAAAATCGCATTCTCTTCGTCCCAAAGAAGCGTTGGGTGAATCACCATTTGATGCCCTTGCAGGTCAATGGATAATTCAAGTTGTGCAATTCCATCCGCAATTCGATTCATTGGTCAGTACGCCTCCTTCTATCAGACAATGTCGTCCTCAGACAATGCCTCGACTATTGTACGCACTGTGACATACCAAAAACAAATCGCGCGCCATCATACCCAAATCCTTCACCATCAATCCACGTGTACACCATCGTCCTGTGGTGATCGGTGCATCGGCATCATGCGCATCATCGTGTGGACGATACTCTCCAGCCGCGCGACCACGCTGATGGCCTCCTCTGGCATCGGTGCATAATGGCTCCATTGAGGATGTGCAATCATGCGCTCCATACTGTCCGCATCCAGCTCCACATCCCGATGCATGACGGCGAATTCCATCACGTGCAATGCCTCGTCGATGTATTTGCCGACATCCAACAGCGCTCGGTCCTCCTCACGCGGGTGATCCCCCTTTTGCAAGCGGGCCTCCAGTGCCAATAGAACGTCGGAAAAGCGATGCATCGCGGCGAGCACACCGATTGCGACGTGTGGATCCCACCCCTGTTGCACCGGCTCGTTCATCGCTTGTTGCACCGCTGCCACAGCGTTCGTGCGGGCGAGGCGCGCCGACTTGCGGAGCGCTGAAACCTGCGTCCCCTGACCATCGCGCAACCTTGCCAGGACGGCTTGAAAGTAATTCCTTTGCGCTCGAATCAAATCCGCCAACGCCACGTGAACGCTTTGATGCCGCCAGGACGGCCAGAGGATATACGCACCAAACGCCAGGCAGCTGCCGATGACCGTAGCGATCAGCCGCCCCACCATCGTCGAGAGCACAGGCTGCTGTTGAAAGAACGACAACAACACAATAATTTCGCCGGTGAGCGCGCAAGTGAACAGCGCGTAATTGTAATTGACCATCGTATACATCGCACCAGCGAACACAAGGATGAGCAGTGCACCAAACAAGTGGTTCTTATCCGGCACCTGAACCAGCCACGTCGCCGCACAAATTCCCAAGACGGTCCCCGCCATTCTCGCGATGCCCCGTGAGAACGTGGCAGTAAAATCCGGCTTGAGAATAATCATCGTCGTGAGCGGCAACCAGTAGCCGTGCGGCAACGGCAGCCAACGCGAGAGCATCCACCCAATCCACAGCGTCACAATGACCCGAATGCCGTGCCGAAACGTCGTGGATTTGAGCGTGAGATTCGCCCGCAAGACGGTCCACGCCCGCTCCCATTGGTGCATAAGCGGCGTCTTTGCTGGCGCCGATGTCCTATCGGCCGGGACAATCCCAGTCCATTGGTCAACCGCGCGAGCGATGACGACAGCGACTTCCTGCGCGTAAAGACGGGCTTCTCCCGCCGCTACCCCGTCTGATGCACGCTTCAATTCGGCCACCGCCAACTGCAACCGTTGCGCGTCATCCGACGGATGAATTGGCTGTTCGCGAATTACGTGGGACAATCGCTGGACAACATCCGCCAACGCGCGAAGCACTGGTTCGATCCCGTCCGATGCCCCGCCGCCACTGTGGTTATCATGGCCGCGCGTCATCCCCACCAACGCGACCGTATACATCCGAATTTGTTCAGCGGTATTCGTCAACACACGCAGTTGCTGCCACTTCACTTGTTTCATATACGAGTCATTGAGTGCGGTCTCCGCGTTGAGCAGCGCCGTGGCCAACTGCAAATCGGCGACCCGTGTGTGCCTTCGTGCGTAATTCGCGAGGCTCGCGTACACCTGCGCCACGGCCGCCGCCTCCGCACTTCTGCGACTCATTGCGTCGACGAAGAGCATCAACAGCGTCTGGCACAATCCACCGACCAAAACTAGAATTGCCCGATAAACGGCGTGAAGCGGATCTTGTGGATAGGTTGAGACCAGCAACAACGCATTGGTCGACAAAAGCCCAACTTGTCCCGCTTCGTTGCTCAGTGCCCCCATCATCGCCGCGATAAAGCCACTGGCCATGATACACAGGACAATGAGCCAGGAAATATTCCCCGCGAGTGCGCCGATAAACGTCGCGACCCCCATCCATGCAGTCGCCAGGAGCATGGTTCGCGTGCGCTTTCGAGCGGTGCCGCTCATACCTGCAAAACCGGTGACAAGCGCACCGACGGACACGCCTACGCCAAGCAGGAGTTGGTGTGCCAAGAGGCCGACCACGAGAGGCAGCACCACCCCCACAGCATTGCGGACACCCGCCAGAACGAGAAGTTGCGTTCTGTCGTGCGCAGTCAAGGTATTCAAGCTTCTCAACGTTCTTTTGCGAAGCATCTTTCGCGGCAGCCGCCTTTCCAACCGTTTACAAATATTTTTCAAACCAAACACTTCATCAGTAGAACTATACCGTATACGGCCCCCTAAGATGCTCTTTGTCACCATGAACAAACCATGAAAATGGTGTGTGTAAGCAAGACATGGCTGCATCGTGAGGTCATCTTGAAACGAGTCCCTATTACAAAATTCTCTGATTATAGTACGATGATCCTGTTCACCAATTCATCTAGGAGGTACACGGATGGTTATCAGGAAAGCAAATCCCGAAGATGCAACCGGCATTGCGAAAGTGCATGTTGATAGTTGGAAATGGGATTGTGGGATTCGCCAGCGGTGGAAAAGAGAGATCGGGCCATCGAACGTATCAGGGTGAACTCTATGCGCTCTATATTTGCGAAGCGTTTCAGAGGAGCGGAATGGGTCGCGCGTTGCTCGGAAAGGTTGTCAACCATTTGCGGGCTCTTGGATACCACAACATGATGACTTGGGTACTGAAGGATAACCCAGCACTTCGTTTTTATGAACACGTGGGTGCAAAGAAATTCGATGAGAAGCTAGATGAGTTAGACGGCACGCCACTCATAGAATACGCAGTAGGCTGGGTGGACCTTTCCGCGTGGAAATAAATTTGCGCATATAAATTTGAGCGTACGGGGTAAAAGCTCAACGCTATGATGACGTTACATGTAACACGACAAGCACGACAGCGCGAAACTTTCATTTTATTGATCACGACACAATTCGGTACCGAATCATACAAAGGAAAGTGTGAGACAGCGCCATGAGAATACACAATGACAAACATCGTTCGCCCGCAACCGCACGCCGAATCAAACTCCGCCCACAGCTGGCATTCAACGCTCGTTCATGTCGCGGCCGATGATGATGCACACAACGAACCGAATTCAATTGGGCGTACTTGGCGCGGATGACTCGCTGGCCATTATTCAGGAAGTCGCGAAAACGTATGAGGAGTTGGAATTAATCCCGATTGTCTATTGGGAGGAAGACGAGATACCTGACCGTATTGCGCCGTATTTGTCCCGGGCGCAGATGTGGCTCTTCAGCGGCCAAGTTCCCTATTCCATCGCGCGCCAGCAATTGCAGGTAGACCGCCCGATGTTCTACACGCGCCACTCTGGTGAGGGACTTTATAAAGCCCTCCTATATTGGGTTCATGAGCGCGGATTGAAAGTGTCGGACATCAGCTTTGACACACTCAGTCCTGATGTCGTCGCAGCGTTTTTAGCCGATGTCGGCATCTCGTCAACGGTGCACCTCAAACACTACAACGGCGTCATCCGATCAGAGGAGCTCGTCAACTATCACAAATCGCTCTGGGAAGAAGGTGTGACGCGTGCATCTATCACGTGCCTCCGTTCCGCCCATCTGCAACTCGAAAAACTGGGCCTCCCCACGATGCACCTGACGCCGACACACAGCGAAGTTCGCCAAGTGCTCGAAAACATCATTCAGACACACGAACTGTTACAATCGCGCGACGCACAAGTCGTCGTCCAATTGATTGGGATGAACCCTGACCAAATCGCCACATTGGCCACCGATTGCGACGCGACGGTGCAGCGTTACGCGCGCTATGTCCATGGCTCCACGCAAAAAGTGAGCGCTTCGCAGTGGATGGTCTATGCAACCCGTGGTGCCATTGAAGAAATCACACACAACTTTTCAAGGCGGCCGACCCTGCCCTTCCTAGCCGACATCGAAGCTCAGATTACGGTGGGTATTGGTATCGGGACAACCGTCTTAGCGGCAGAAGAGCGCGCACACTTCGCGTTGAACGAGGCAAGTACCTTAGGCCTTGGACAGTGGGTCTGTGTCTTGGAGAACAACCAGGTCATCTCACCACTGAGCAGTGGCGAGGAAACATTATCTTACCCGCTGTCACACGGGGATTATGAAGACTTGAGCCATGCGATCTCGCTCAGCGCACTCACCCTGACAAAACTCGCGAGTGTGCTCGACAAGCGGGGCTCAACCCGATTGACCGCACACGAACTCGCCAAGCACCTGCATATCTTGCCGCGCAGCGCTCGCCGCATTCTCCTGACGTTAGAAGCGCATGGCCTGGCAACGGTCGTCGGAGAAGAGACCCCCTATCAACGTGGCCGACCGCGAAAAATTTACGATATTCGATTGTAATTAGACTAGTCAGACAATTTCTAAGAATGCTATAGTGTTCTCAACCGTAAATCAGCCGAAAATAGGTTCGGCTGATTTTTAGCATAATTCTGGGAGATGAAATCATGTCTGTTGAGCTGTCGAATATCCGTTCCCTGGTCCAACAAATTGGTGGTGAATTGGTCACCTGGAGACGCCATTTGCATCAAAATCCGGAATTGTCGTTTGAAGAAGCTCAAACGGCGCAATTTGTCTATGACACGCTGTCCACGTTTCCAGGCCTTGAGCTATCCCGCCCCACCAAGACCAGTGTACTCGCGCGGCTAAAGGGCGCACAGCCTGGCCCCACCTTGGCGATTCGCGCCGACATGGACGCGCTGCCAATCACTGAGGAAAACGACTTTGAATTCATCTCCAACACACCGGGCAAAATGCACGCCTGCGGGCACGACGGACATACCGCGATGCTGCTCGGAACAGCGAAAATTCTCAGTCAATTGGCCGTTCAGATTCACGGCGAGATCCGCTTCATCTTTCAACACGCGGAGGAGTTGTTTCCTGGTGGCGCACAGGAAATGGTCAACGCCGGCGTGATGGAAGGCGTTGATGCGGTCATCGGCATCCACCTCTGGTCGCCGCTGGAAGTGGGCAAAATCGCCGTCCGATCCGGCCCCTTCATGGCCGCCCCCGACACGTTCTACATCACCATTCGCGGTAAGGGCGGTCACGCGGCGATGCCACATACCACGGTCGATCCGGTCGTCATCGCCGCCCAAGTGGTCACCAACCTGCAGCACATCGTGTCGCGCAATATTGACCCGCTCGACCCGATTGTGCTCTCCGTCACCCAGTTCCACGCGGGTACGGCACACAACGTCATTCCGGAGACGGTGGAGCTCAACGGCACAGTCCGCTCGTTCAAGCCGGAACTGCGCACGGAGGTTCCACGGCTGATGGAACAAATCGTCAAAGGCGTCACAGAGGCGCACGGCGCTACCTATGAATTCCGCTACGAGCAGGGGTATCGCCCAGTCATCAATGACGAGGCAGTCACCCAACGCGTGCGCGACGCGCTCGTCGAGGTATTCGGGGAGGAAGTCGTGATCGAGGGAGAGCCACATATGGGCGGCGAGGATTTCTCAGCTTATCAAAGCGTGACGCCTGGCACATTTTTCAACGTCGGCGCTGGCAACGTGGCGAAGGGCATCGTCTACCCGCACCACCATCCCAAATTCACCATAGACGAAGACGCATTGCCTATCGGCGTCGAAGCGTTCGTCAGCATCGCACTGAAGACATTAGGCTAATCTGCGTTCAATCGAAATTGCACCAGTGTGAAAAGGGCAACGCTGCATTCGAACGAATGCGCCAGCACGAAACAGCTGGCTGAAAACCAGCACCGCGGGCGATTACGAGTCATTACAGGTTGAAAGGAGGTGACGGCTTTGTCCGTCCGCTGGCTTACGATTATTCCGATAATTGGGATTTTTATCGGTGTCATCTTCGCAAATCATGCCACACCGATTGTACTCGGCATGCCGTTCTTATTTTTCTATATGGTCGTTTGGATTGTCCTGACATCTGTGTGCATGGCTATCGTGTACAAATTCGATCCGACGAATAAGGAGTGAAACCTTCGCTATGCACAAGTCACCCATGGTGATTATCTTCGCCACGATACTGATTTCATTGATTTTAGGCATGCTGGCTCGCCGCAAGAAGAAGATGGACTTGGAACAGTGGTCCGTCGGCGGCCGCGGCTTTGGCGTGATGTTTGTCTTCCTGTTGCTCGCCGGTGAAATTTACACGACGTTCACGTTCCTTGGCGGCAGTGGTTGGGCCTACGGAACAGGTGGACCCACCGTGTACATCCTGGCATACGGCGCCGTCGCCTACCTGTTTTCCTATTTTCTACTACCGCCAATCTGGCGCTATGCAAAAGAACACAATCTCATTTCGCAACCGGACTTTTTCATCAAGATGTTTGATAGCAAGTGGCTCGGCATTCTGGTCGCCGTCGTCGGTGTAGTCGCCATTATCCCTTACCTGCAATCGCAGATGACTGGCCTTGGCCTCATCGTCGAAACGGCTTCCTATGGCGCCATCAGTCAGCCTGTCTCCATCGGCATCGCAATGATTGTCCTGGCCGTGTACGTGACCATCAGCGGAATTCACGGTACAGCCTGGACAGCCGTCCTAAAAGACATCCTGATTGTCATCGTCGTCCTGTTTATCGGCATTGCCCTGCCGATTCACGTCGGTGGATTTCACGACATGTTTACAAAGATCAACCAAGAAAAGCCTGGCTTTTTGACACTTGGCAATGGCGGCATGGGTATTCCCTGGTTCATTTCGACCGTCGCCATGACGGGCCTCGGATTTTACATGTGGCCGCACGCCTTCGGCGCCGTGTATACGGCGAAGCATGAAAGAATCTTCCGACGCAACGCGATTTTCCTGCCACTCTATCAACTCGTGCTGTTGTTCGTCTTTTTCGCAGGATTTGCGGCCATCCTCATTGTGCCGAACCTGCAAAATTCGAACTTGGCCCTGTTGGCCGCTGTCCAAAAGGTGTTCCCGGCTTGGGTCGCGGGCATCATCGGCGGCGCGGGCGTACTGACCGCCATTGTGCCAGGTTCCTTGATGCTGATGTCGGCAGGTACGCTCATCGCCGAGAACATCTACCGTCCCTTGTCCAAAAGCGCGACGGACGCAAAGGTGCAAATCGTCGCTCGCGTGTTCGTCTGGATTGTAGCAGCCGTCACGTTTCTCTTTTCACTGCAAAGCAACGCGGCGATTGTCTCCCTCTTGCTGATGGGATACGACTTCGTCTCGCAGTTCTTCCCAACCGTCCTGCTCGCGATTTTCGCGCGCGGCGCGGTCAGCAAAGTTGGCGCATTCGCCGGCATCCTGGTCGGTGTGGGCCTCGTCGTCTACTTCACACTCTCAGGCCAATCCATCCTGTGGGGTGTCAATATCGGCTTCTGGTCCATGCTTGGCAATATGATTGTCGTCCTAGTCGTCTCTGCCGTCACACGCGATGCAAGCAGCAAGGTCAAAGAGTCGGTGACCGCATAAACCGACCTGAACAGCCCGCTGAAGCCAGACCACAGCAGACAGACACACGGAAGCCACCCGGCTTCACGTATCGAGCGCGCCGCATGGGCATTACGCCAAGCGGCGCGCTTGTGTTATGTGGGTGGATGCGGTGGAGGGGCGCGGTGGTCGGCACGCGGCCCGGCGGCGGCACGCGGGGCCTGGGCGCGATCCCGGTGAAATAGCGCACATTTTCTGCCTTATTCCCGGATTCCCAGGAAATCTGCGGCATTTAGTGCATGAAATTTACCTTATGCCCGCAAAATCACCGGAAATCACGGCCTAGGGTGACGAATAGGGTATTTTTTCGACCTTATCCGGCGGATTTTCAGTTGAACGGTCTTATTAAGACACGTCAATCACGTCGATCCCGGTCTCATGGTATGAGGCAACCCGGCACGCGGGTCAGGCGCAGGCACGCGTGCCCCGGGCGCGATCCCGGTGAAATAGCGCACATTTTCTGCCTTATTCCCGGGCTCCTAGGAAATCTGCGGCACTTAGTGCATGAAATTTACCTTATGCCCGCAAAATCACCGGAAATCACGGCCTAGAGTGGCGAATAGGGTATTTTTTCGACCTTATCCGGCGGATTTTCAGTTGAATGGTCTTATTAAGACACGTCAGTCACGTCAGACACATCGATCCCGGTCTCATGCTGTGCGGCAGCACGTACCTTCGATCCGCCGCACACGCACACTCCCCCGTGCCGGCCGCAACCTCCGCCCCGACACACGCCCATCAGTCGCCGCGAAATGCCCGAATCGCGGCGGCCAGGCGCTCGATGCCGCTCGCCATCTCGGCGGGGCTCACGTGGCTAAACGACAGCCGCAGGTACTCCGCGCCAGCGCCAGCACCCGCCACCGCAGCGCCCCCCGCCGGCACACCTGCCACCACCGGCGCAACCGCCCCCCCCACCGCCGGCGCACCTCCGACCGCCGCAGGTATCGGCGCCTTATAGAAGTAGTAGCCAGGGATGTAAGCGACGCCCGCCCGTAAGGCGTGCGGCAAGAGCGCCAGCGTGTCGACACCCGGCACATGGACCCAGACAAAGTACCCGCCCTGTGGAGTTGTCCAAGTGACATCTTGTGGCATCGACTTTGCGAGGAGATGGAGCATCTCATCGCAGCGGGCGTGGTAGGTTGCGCGGATGGTGGCGAGTTGTGCAGGCCAATCCGACTGCTGTAGGTAGAATCCGACTGCCGCTTCGACAAACGTGTGATCTAGGTCCTTTTTGAACACGGACATCGCGTCGATAATCGGTGCAGGTCCGACACTCCAACCCACGCGCAGGCCGGGGCCGAGAACTTTTGATAGGGATCCGACATGAATCACCTGATCTTTCTCCTCATCAAGGGCCTTGAGCGCAACGGGTGGATGCTGAAAGAAAATCTCTCCATACGCGTCATCCTCGACGATGAGGAAGTCATAGCGTTTGGCGAGATCGAGCAGTCGTCTGCGGCGGGCATCGCTCAGCGTATACCCCGTCGGATTCTGAAACGTCGGGATGGTATACAGAAACGTAGGCATCACTTGGTGTGCCGCCAAGCGCGCCTCCAAAATCTGCTCCAGCGCGTCAAGGCGCAATCCATCCGCGTCCATCGGGACGGCGATAATATCGTCTGTGTAGTTCTGAAAGATCTCCAACGCTTCCATATAAGTTGGCGCTTCGACCAGGACGGCGCGAGTGGAATCGAGCAAGACGCGCGCGATTAAATCGAGACCCTGAATGGCGCCGGCGGTGATCAGTAGTTGCGTTTGCGCCCCATCGACCACGATGCCGCGGCTCGCGAGATGATTTCGCGCCCACTGGCGAAGATTTGTGGCGTAACTGCTGCCGAGGTAATGAAATGGTAAATCGCGTTCTTCCTGAACCAACGCCTGAATCGAACGGGTAAACTCGGCAGTTGGAATCAACGAAGCATCCGGGTAGCCAGCACTGAGGCGGATAGCACCTGCAGGGACCTCTGGCATCCAAGCACCGGGTGCGGGATATTGCAGCGCCGCGCGTACGGCCGGCGGGAAAAGTTCACGTTTGTTCACGAAATCAGCCACCTAATCAACAATTAATCGGAAAACACCTTGAATTGCGAATATGAATTTAGTTGCAATTTCCTCTGGACATATTGGTCAACTGCATATATATACATTATATAAAAAGATTATACGAATCGCGATGGCGTTTAAAAATAGGGGGATATGCACATGAAACGTTTTACGCAAATTGGCGCTGCAGTCGGTGCTGTAGCGTTCATGGCTGCGGCCGTGACCGGCTGCGGTACGAATTCGACATCTGGTTCAACCAACTCCACCAGTGGTTCATCCGGTTCCGAACCCACCTTGGTTCTGGCAACCTCAGCCGACTACAAACCGTATGAGTACCATGATACTTCAAGTGGGCAGGACAAAATTGTCGGATTTGATATCGATGTTGCAAATGCCATTGCAAAACAGCTTCACTTCAAGGTGAAGATTGAGGATATGGATTTCGACGGGTTGATCGCCGCGCTTCAGGCACACCGGGCGGATTTCGTCATCGCCGGCATGACTGCGACGCCGCAGCGGAAAAAGAGCGTAGATTTCTCGGATGTCTACTACCAAGCGGAAAATGTGGTCATTACGAAAAAAGGTGACAACATCAAATCGCTCAAGGACTTGAGTGGGGACAAAGTGGCGGCGCAATTGGGATCCATCCAGGAAGACGCCGCAAAGACCATCCCGAACGTAAAATTGGATTCGCTCGACACCATCCCAACCGTCGTTCAGGAAGTCCTCTCCAACCGCGCTGACGCGGCAGTCATTGAGAACACGGTCGCCACCGGTTACGTGAAGAGCAACCCACAGTTGCAAATCAATAAAATTGCGGGGATGACCGAGAACGGATCGGCTATCGCATTCCCGAAAGGCTCACCGTGGACCAAGAAATTTGACACGGCCATCGAGAAGATGAAAAAAGACGGCGAACTTCAACAACTGGCCGAAAAATGGTTTGGTGGCGGTCAGTGACACAACAGCTAAGTAAAGGGGGCGTGGCGTGATGGGCTTGGATTTTAGCCAAATCAATTTTGGCTTTATCCTGGGAGGCGTCCTCGTCACCCTCGAATTCACGGTACTGTCGACGATTTTTGGCTTTATTCTCGGTACGCTATTATCCATTATCAAGATTTCAAAGTTCGCGCCGCTGCGCTGGTTCGGTATCGCGTATACCTCTGTCTTCCGCGGCACGCCGCTCTTGGTGCAGGTAAGTCTCGCGTACTTCGCGGTGCCACAGCTAACCGGCTATGACATTCCTGCGCTGCAGGCTGGTATCATCACGTTCTCGCTGAACTCTGCCGCGTACGTCTCCGAAGTCATTCGCGCCGGTATCCTCGCGGTGCCCGCAGGGCAGCGGGATGCCGCGCTGTCGCTCGGCGTCCCTTACGGCAAAATGATGCGCGACATCATCCTGCCGCAAGCGGTCAAAAACATTTTGCCGGCACTCGTCAACGAGAGCGTCGCACTGCTCAAGGACTCGTCGCTCGTGTCCGTCATCACCGCCAACGATTTGATGCGACGGGCGCAAATTACGATGTCGAACACCTATCGCTACTTTGAACCGCTGATTCTGATTGCGGCCATCTATTACGTCATTGTCATTTTCCTGAGTTGGATTGGATCCCGCTTGGAGAGGAGGCTGCGCCAGAGTGATTAAAGTAGAGCACCTCCACAAATCGTTCGGCAAACTAGAGGTACTAAACGACGTCTCCCTCGAAATTGCCAAAGGGGAAGTCGTGGCATTGATTGGTCCGTCTGGATCCGGCAAGTCGACGCTGTTGCGCTGCCTCAACTTGCTGGAAGTGCCCACCTCGGGTCACGTCTATATCGACGGGATCGATATCACGGCGAAGGGCACCAACGTCCTCAAAATCCGCGAGAATTTGGGGATGGTGTTTCAACACTTTCACCTGTTCCCACACAAGACGGTGATGGAGAACATGATTTACGCGCCGACGAAGGTCAAAGGTGTCGACAAAGAGACCGCCAAACGAGAAGCGATGGACTTGTTGCGCCAAGTGGGCCTAGAGGACAAGGCCAACAGCTACCCAGAGACCCTGTCCGGCGGCCAGAAGCAGCGCGCCGCCATCGCGCGGGCGCTCGCCATGAAGCCAGAGGCGATGCTGTTTGACGAGCCGACCTCGGCACTCGACCCAGAGATGGTCAAGGAAGTCCTCCAGGTCATTCAGGGCCTGGCGCACACTGGCATCACCATGGTCATTGTGACGCACGAAATGGGCTTCGCTCGAAACGTGGCGGACAAGATCTGCTTTCTCGATCACGGCCAGCTACTGGAAGTCTCCACACCGGACGTGTTCTTCTCCAATCCAAAGACCGAACGGGCGAAAGAATTTTTGTCCAAGGTGTTGTGAGGGATATCGGAAAAGCTGTCACCAGACGCAAGGCAACGCAAAAATCGGCTCCTGCAGCGCGCAGGGGCCGATTTTATCATGTCTCACTTCCAGCCGGGCGCGCTCCGCGAGTGCTTCACTCGGCAAACCGCTGAAACTCATATGGCAAGAGTCCCGCAGGCAAGTCATCCGGTTCCCCGAGCGCCGCTGTCGCCTCTGCCCATTCGACCAGCCACGTGAACGGCTCTTCGGTCGTAATGCCGCCAAACCACCTGTCCCCGTGCTTGGTGACGATGCTGACGACATTGACGATGTCACATGGGCCTAGGCAGCCGCTAATCGTTAGCTGCACGTGTTTGAGCAGGCGCTTCTCCTTCCACGTGCGCTTCAGCCAATCGAGCGGAATCGCCGGTCGACCTTTGTCTGTTCGGCCACAGCAACATCCAGAACAGACCACGACTTGGGCCAACACGCGCCGCTTCGTCGCGACGCCCGGCGGCAACGAGTGGATGGTCGTCTCCATCTAAAACGCCTCCTATGTATGATACGTCCGACAGGCCTCGAGCCAACGGCGAATCATCCGCGGGTTTGACGCGAAGTGCAGATGCGTATAACCTGCCAACAAATTGCCGCGCGCAAAGCCTTCCGGCTTCTCTCCACGCAGTCCCTTCGCCGCATACGCGTACGTCCAGCTGTCAGTCTCATCCTTCGAACAAGTCTGTGCCGCCGTCGAGTAGTGAAACTCGTGACCGCGGGCCGTCTCGCCTTTGCCGAGCAACAGGGTGTCCGTCAGCGCCGTCACCTCGCGATAGCCAAGTGCCGCCCGCTTGGCCTGCATCTGCACGCGCGCCGGAATCGCGCCGACCATCTTGTGCGTAGCACCGGATTTATCCCGCAGCGACTCGGTCAGCCACATGAACCCGCCGCATTCGGCAAACGTCGGCAATCCATCTGCGATGCGCGCGCGTATCTGCGCCTGCAGCGCCGACTGCCCGCTAAGGATCTCGGCAAACTCCTCTGGAAAGCCCCCACCGATGTATAAGCCATCCGCATCTTCTGGCAACAGTTCTCCCGCAAGCGGCGAGAAATATTGAAGCTCTGCGCCATACCACGCGAGCAACTCCAGATTCTCTGGATAATAGAAGTTAAACGCGCTATCGCGCGCAACCGCCACTTTCACAAACGGCGGCACAGGCGATCCAGCAAACAGCGTCTCGGATGGCGCTTGCCAATCGGCGGCGTCGGCTGCGAGTTCGACGAGCAAATCGAGATTGACCGTCGCTTCCATCACATTTGCGAGGCCATTGAACAAGTCGTTCAACTCACCGCGCTCAATCGCCGGCAAGAGGCCTAAGTGGCGCTCGGGAATGGCCAGATGGTCGTGGCGCTCAAGATAGCCGAGCACCGGCACCTGACAAACCGCTTCAATCGCCGCCTTGACCAACTCGTAGTGCCCCTTGCTGCCGACGCGATTGACAATCACCCCCGCCAACGGCACCTGTGGGTCCAACTGCTGAAACCCGAGGACCACGGCAGCCGCACTGCGCGCCATACTGGCCGCATTGACGACCAGGATGACCGGCGCCTGCAACAAGCGGCTGACCTCCGCCGTGCTCCCTTCGTCAGACAGCGGCTGTTTGCCGTCATACAGGCCCATGACGCCTTCAATCACCGAGATATCGGCGCCTTGACTCCCGCGGTGAAAAATTTCGCGGACGCTGTCCTTCGGCATCATCCACGTGTCCAAGTTGCGCGAGGGGCGGTGTGTTAAGGCGGTGTGATAGGCGGGATCGATATAGTCTGGGCCGACCTTGAAGCCCTGTACGCAAAGCCCACGGCGCGCGAGCGCCGCCATGATACCCAGCGTGATGGTCGTCTTGCCCGCACCGCTGTTCGTACCGGCAATCACCAAGCGTGGCCGTTTCATGGTCTCACCTCGACGTCGCTGCCAAAAGAACGTGCCCCCTGCGCGGCCAATGAAGGCGTAGCGCCTGCTATTTCAGCCGCTTTCTGTGGCACCAGACATACGGACACTGTCACGTTCCCCGACTTGCGCTTCTCCAGAACCCACGACGACGCCCCGGACGACAACCGTGCCGCCGGTTCACTCACGCCGTACGCGCCCACATACTTGTAGACCGTCTCCGACGGATTCGGAATCTCCACCGCGTTCAACTCCTCGGCCGCGTATGTCACGAGCGGCACGTTGTAGCGCCGGCAAAATTCCAGTAGCCCGGGTTCGTCGCGCTTCACGTCAATCGTCGCGACGTTGCGAATGCTCTTTGGCGAAAGCTGCAAAGCCTTGAGCGTCTCCTCAACCACCGCGGCGATTTCGTCCGCCGGCGTGCCCCGGTTGCAGCCGATGCCTAAGACAATCACCTTCGGGCGGTACAAAACGCCGTTTTGCAGGAGAACACGGGTCTCCTCGTCGGTGAGTAGGCGCGGCGTGATGACCAAGGCTGCGTCAAACGGTTCCTGCATCGCATCGCGGGTGTTGTCGAACACGTGCAGATAAGGTGGCAAAGGTTTGTCATATGTCCACCAGTCCCGCTCGCCAGCCTCCTGCACGATGTGCACGCGCTGCTCGTTCACCACCGCTGCGCTCACCGGAGTCACTTTCTCGAAATTGGCAATCTCCCAACCGTACGCGCGGCCCAATAAATCGACGGCGAGCGTCTCGCCGACGTCGGACGCTGTCGTGATAACCGGTCGCGCGCCAAGTGCGGCCGCGACTTTGCGCGTCAAATCGTTGGCGCCACCCAAATGGCCCGAGAGGACGCTGATGACGTGCTCTGCTCTATCGTCGATCACGACCACCCCCGGATCCGTCTTCTTATCCTTGAGAAGCGGCGCAATCAACCGCACCATCGCCCCCAGCGAAAAGATGCCAATCAGGCCGCTGTACGCGTGAAACAGCGTGGGCACGTGGGCGACGACGGATCCTTCGTAGGTCGTGATACCACGCTCCGCTTCGTCTCCATATGCGAACTTCTCTGGGTAATAGACATCGACGTCCGGGAGTTGCGCCTGCAGGCGCCGGGCGATGGCAGTGCCGTGTTTGGTGATCGCTACCACGGCGTTTGCTTTCGTCATCCCTCTACCACACCCTTTCGGTAGCGATGCGTGAACGTCTTGTCGTACAGCTTCGAACGATGACCGTCCGAAAGCGCGAGATCAGGCTGAAGCGCCCAGCCTGCGAGAATCATCGCGTGGCTGGAGACGTGCGCGTCGCCCATCGCCCGCACGAGACCGGAGAGTGTGCTGCGAATCACCAATTGGTCAGGCCACGTGGCTTTCTGCACGACGGCTACCGGTGTGTCCGGCGACCAGCCAGCAGCCAGTAAGTCGTCGACCGCCTTCTTCGCTAGTGTCGCACTCAAAAACAGCGCGAGCGTCGTGTGGTGCTTCGCCAAATCGCGCAGTTGTTCGCCCTCCGGCATCGGCGTGCGCCCGCCGACACGCGTGAGAATCACCGTCTGCGTCAGCTCCGGCACCGTCAGTTCTGCCCCAAGTGCGGCCGCCGCCGCGAACACCGAACTCACGCCCGGGACCACCTCGTAGGGAACCTCCGCACGCCGAAGCAGTCCAATCTGTTCCAAGATGGCGCCGAAGACAGCCGGATCGCCCGTATGCACACGCGCCACACTGCGCCCTTCGCGCACGTGCGAAACCATCAGGTGGACGATTTCCTCGAGCGCCATGCCAGCGCTTTTATACACCTGTGTCGTCGGTCCGCAATAGTCGATCAGTTCCGCGCGCACGAGGCTGTCCGTGTAGATGACCACATCTGCCCCTTGAAGAATTCGCATGCCTTTGACCGTGATGAGCTCCGGGTCGCCCGGGCCCGCACCGACGATATACACTTTCGCGTCCAGTTTCATTTCCTCACCACCATCAGCGTCAAATAGTTGAGTGAAGCACCTTTTAAGGCGCGGACGTCGTGCCAGACGCGCTCGCTCGTCGAGGTCACTTTCGTGCAGACCGCCGCCTTCTCCGTGAGACCTAATTCGTCGAGCAACCCAATCATCTCGTCGAGCACCTTGGCGACCTTCAAAAACACCACACAGTCGTGATGCAATAACGCATCCCTCATCGCGTCCATATCCGCGCGCGCCGGAATGATGGCGACGGCCTCGTCGCCGTCCGCCAAGGGTAACCCCAATCGGTTCGCCGCGGCGTTCACCGACGAAATGCCTGGCACCGAGACAACCTGTACCTCCTGGTGCGTTTGCTGCATCAACCGCGCCATGTGAATAAACGTGCTGTAGAGCATCGGGTCGCCCTCTGTGACGAAGACGACGTCGCGCCCCGCGGCCAAGTGCTCATAGACCGCGTCCACCGTCTTCTGCCAGGCGACGCGCAACGCGTCCTCATCTTTTGTCATCGGGAACACGAGGCCGAGCATCGTCTTCTCAGCCGGGTTCACATACTGTTCGACGATTTCCAGCGCGTAGCTTTTACCGCCCATCCGCTTGTTCGGGTAAGCAATCACTGGCGACGACTGCATCAGCCGAAACGCCTTCACAGTCAACAGTTCTGGGTCTCCCGGGCCGACACCGACGCCGTACAGCGTGCCTGTGGTCTGTGTCACGAATTCTCCTCCTCCCCCGCATGGTTTGTTTCAAGGCTGTTTGTTTCAAGGATGCCGGTCACCAAGTAGACCGGGTTCATCCCTTCCAGACGCGTGAGGTTCAAAATCGGCTTACTCCGGGCCGTCTGGACCAGCGTGACGCTTACGGTCAGCCCCAGTTCGCGCAACGTCTGGTACGCCTCGTACAAATTTTCGATAGTCGCCGCGTTGACCACGATGCGCCCACCCTCGCGCAGACGGTTCGCGCAGATGTGCAACAACTCGCCAAGTTCGCCGCCGCTGCCACCGATAAACACCGCATCCGGATCTGGAAAACGCTCCAACCCATCGGGCGCCTTCGCGTGAACAGCCACAAAATCCGTCCGAAATTTCACCTGGTTTTCACGCAAATTGACCAAGTCGCCCTCATTTTTCTCGACCGCAAACACCTGTAAGTCCGGCGTGGAGAGAATCGCTTCAATCGATACAGAGCCTGTGCACGCGCCGATATCCCACAGCACGTCGCCCGGACGCAGCCGCAATTCAGCGAGACTCAACACGCGGACCTCGCGCTTCGTAATCAACCCTCTGTCGGGCTTTCGCTGCGAAAACGCGCCGTCGTCCATCCCCAGCGTAAATACGGGCGATGGGGCGTCATCGCGGCGGCGCAGGATGACGACATTCAGCGCGGCAAATGACGCATCGCTGAGGGATTGCAGGTCGTACCAACCCGTTTTCTCCTGCTCGCCGCCGAGGTGTTCGCCGACAAACGCGTCATATTCCGTCATGCCGTATTCCAAAAGGTAGCGGGCAATGGCGCCAGGCGTATTGACGTCGTCCGTCAACACCGCCACACACGCCCGATTGTGCAGCTTTTGTGCAAACCCTTGGATAGGTCGCCCATGCAAGCTGATGACGGGCGCATCCTGCCAGCTGAGCCCAGCCCGCGCAAACGCCAATTGCACGGAACTCACGTGCGGCACAATATCCACACGATGATGCCCGAGGCGCTTTGTCAGCACGCCGCCAATGCCAAAAAACAGTGGATCCCCACTGGCCAACACCGCCACAGGCCGCGTGGCCGACACTTGGTCAATTTCGTCTATCGCCACCCGCATCGGCGTCGGAAACACGCGCTTTTCGCCTGTGAACGCAGGGAACAAAGCCAGTTGTCTTTCACTCCCGTACAACACCGCACACGCGCGAATGCGGTCTCTTACCGCATCGCCGAGCCCTTTGACACCGTCGTCGCCGATGCCGACGACGACCACTTTTTTATCCGTCAATTTGCGCGCCTCCTAAATACTCGCCCGCGAGCGTGGTCAAATCTGTCCGAATTCGCATCCCACCGTCGACATGCTGGAGCACGTGCGTACAGCACGCGTACGCCAGCCGATCGAAAAATTCGCGATAGCCGCGTTCGAGCATCCAGTCGCCGACCTGACTCGCCGTATTGGCCTCGCGAATGGCTTGGCACAACTCAGCCGGCGCACCGACGTCCGCCGCAATGGACGCCAAAAAACCGAAGTCGATGGGCGCGCTCTTGGCGTGCACCATCATGACGCCTTGCGCGACTTTCGAGAACTTGCCCATCATGCCGACAAAGCGCACCTCCCGCATGCCGGTGCGCTTGGCGTGCTTGGCCGAAAAGCCGACAAAGTCGCCCATCTCGACAAACGCCTCAATCGGCAACTCTGGGAACATGCGAATCGCGTACTTCTCACTGCGGCCGCCGGTCGTCAACACCACGGTCGTGAGCCCCTGTTCCTTTGCGACGTTCATCGCGTAGGCGATACTCGCCTTGTACGACGCCGTCGAGAACGGCACGACAATCCCGCGCGTGCCTAAAATCGAAATGCCCCCCACAATCCCAAGCCGCTCGTTCAGCGTCTTTTTGGCGATCTCCTCACCATCCGGCACGGAAATCACCACCTTGACGCCACGCTGAATCCCGTATTCAGCGAGTACGGCCTCGACCGTCTCGCGAATCATTTTGCGCGGCACAGGATTAATCGCCGCCAAGCCGACTGGAATTGGGAGCCCCGGCTTCGTCACCCGGCCGACGCCGACGCCGCCGTCAATCTCCACGCCATCGCCTTCAATAAACGACACCGTCGCGACAATGCGGGCGCCGTGGGTGGCGTCGGGATCGTCTCCGCCATCCTTAATCGTCGTAACGGACGCCATATCTTTCGTGAATTCGACGTCCTGCAACGAAAACTCAACCCACTCGCCGGCGGGAATCCAGATGGTCGCGGACGTCACGGGTGCCTGCTCAATCAGGGTCAAAAGCGCCCCTTTGGCACACGCGGTCGCACAAGCACCTGTCGTATAACCGTGCCGGAGCGGGCGATTGGGTACGTCGAGCATCTCGCCCATCGGCACTCACCGACCTTTGGCGTCCGCCAAGAGCGACAGGGCGTTGACCGTCGCCACAGCCACCGGACTTCCACCCTTGCGCCCATGGTTGGTGATGAACGGCACGTCCAACTTCATCAACTCCGCTTTCGACTCTGCCGCCGAGACAAAGCCAACCGGCACGCCGACAATCAAGCTCGGTCGCGCTTCGCCACATTTGACCAGGCGAATCAGTTCGAGCAGCGCCGTCGGCGCGTTGCCAATCGCGAAAATCGCGCGAGGATGCGCGGCCACCGCCTTGCGCACCGACACAATGGCCCGTGTCGTCCCGAGGCGTTTGGCTTCGGCCATCACGTCGGGATCGGAAATATAGACATGGACGTCGCCACCGTACTTGACGATTCGCGGCTTACTGATACCCGATTGCACCATCTGCACGTCCGCGACAATGGGTTCCCCCGCGAGAATGGCCGCGACACCTGCCTCGATGGCGTCTGGGTGAAAGACGAGGCTTCGCCCGAGTTCGAAGTCCGCCGACGCGTGGATGACGCGCTGGACCACTTTGAACTGTTCATCCGTAAACGGATGCGGCCCCAGTTCCTCCGTGATAATCTCGAAACTTTTGTCCTCAATCGCCTGTGGCTGCGTCGTCACAGGCTGAAACTCCGTACCAAATTCCATGCCGCGCTACCTCGCCTTCTCCGTACTTCATCATCATTTCACCTGGTTACAGCGGGCCCGAGGACGCGACCAAGCTCTGCCATCACACCGTCCGCTGTCGAAAAACTCGTGCCATACGCCAGCTTGGGGCGACCAATGACAATCACCTGAATGCCCATCTCTATCGCCGCAGCCACCTTATCGTCAACCGCCCCCGGCCCACCGCTCTCTTTCGTCACCATCAACGTCGTCTCGTAGTGTCGATAGAGCGCCTGGTTCAACTCGCGAGAAAACGGGCCTTGCATCGCAATGATGTTCTTCTGCTCAACCCCCAGGGCCACGCACTTCTCCATGTTGTCCACGCGTGGCAACATACGGGCGACTAGGCGGACATCTGGTCGGCCAATCAGTTTGTCGGTAAAAATCTGCAACGTCTTGCTGCCAGTCGTCAGCATGATGCTGCCACCGCGCTCTGCTGCTAGTTCTGCCGCCTGTTCGTATGTGTCGACCACCGTCACGAAGTCATTGCCGCCAAAATCCTGTGTCGCCCGCTCGTACCGGATATAGGGAATCCCTACCGCATCCGCCGCAGCCATCGCCGTGCGGTGCGCCTCTTCCGCGAACGGGTGGCTCGCGTCAACAAGCACCTTCGCGCCCGTGTCCTGTAAGGCTTCACACATCCGTTCGACATCCAAGCGCCCGTGACGCGCCGGAATTCCTGCATCTGTCAGGACCTGTGCCGCGTTTTCGGTGACCACGCTGGCGATGAGTGGATAACCGCTCTCCTGAATGCGCAATGCCAAGGCCCGCGCGTCACTCGTCCCGGCCATGAAGAAGATCATCTGCGCTTCCTCCTTTCCTGGCTGACCACCGCCAACCACTTCATTAAAGTTCACTTCATTAAAGTTCACTTCATTAAAGTTCACTTCATTAATTTCACTTCATTGGCCACATACCGAATCGGCGACCACAGTGACCGGCTTGTCTCGGTGAACGAACCCTTCGATCTCGCCAACCCGCTGGAAAAACTTGTGGAATCGCTCCCCTGGGAACGCGTCCGCCCGGTAGCGATTGACGATGCGCTCCATCAAATCAGGCACCTCGTCGGCGGGCACGCCCTCTGCCACGCGAATCCCGGGTGCCGCATTGCGTCCTGTCGTCTTGCCTCCGAGGAAAATGTCAAACTTGCCCTTGCGAAAGACGAGGCCGATGTCTTCATTCACCGCGCCGTAGCAAGCCATCGCGCAGCCATTGAAGCCGATGCGCAACTCCTTCTCCACCGAGAGCCCGGCGAGGCGCCCAGCAATTTCCTCGGCATACGCGATGCCCTCGTACTTCTCGCCATCGCAGAAATCGCACGCTTTGACCTTAATCACGTCGCCAACTGGCAACACCGTCAGCCCTTGCGCCTGCAACGCTTCGACCAAGGCGTTCGCGTCATCTGTCTGCGTCCGCAAAATCAGTTGGTGCGCCGTGGTGTACTCGATCTCGCCGCTCTCCCCAGCCAACTCCGCCAAACGCGTCAACTGTGCCGCGGTGAACTTCTTGTTCGCGACACCGGGGCTCACTGCGACTTCCAAAATAGAAACTTGCCGCACAGGCGCGGCCGTCGGCGAAAACGCTGTGGAGGACGTTGCCGGTCCACCTTCCGTGAGGCAACGAAGCGCAGCCTCTGCCCAAGCACGGGGTGGCAATGTGACTGCGTCGGCAGGCGTGGCGGACGTCGTGCTGCCCTGTGGCGTTTGTGTTCCAGTTGATGCGCTATCTTTGTGAATACCACTTTGACCGTTCCCGCCCGATGCGCCCTGCATTGCGTTCAGCGACCACGGCTCATTTTCCGGGCGCAGCCGTTCCCCAGGGCGCAGGCGCTGCTGCTCGGTGTCGAGTGTGTACTTGCGCTGGTAGCCGCGCGGCGTGATCATCAAATCGTCGTAGTAGAAGGTCGACGCGTTGCCGATGATGACCGTCGTCAGCATGCCGATGTCGTGCGTCAACATTTCCCCGAGGTTCGTGCGCACGACGTGTTGCCTGTCGCGATACGCGCTCTTGACGAGCCCAACAGGCGTTTCCGGGGGCCGGTATTTGAGCAGAATCGCCTGCGTCTCGACAATCTGTCGCGTCCGCCGACCGCTCTTCGGGTTATACAGCGCAATGACAAAGTCCGCTGCAGCCGCCGCCTCAATGCGACGGGCGATGACCTCCCAGGGGGTCAGGTGATCGGATAAGCTGATGGTGCACGCGTCGTGCATAATCGGCGCGCCAAGCAGGGCCGCGCACGAGTTGATAGCCGAAATCCCCGGAATCACCTCGATTTCCGGGTTATCGCCTGGATGCCAACCACGCTCAATCAACACCTCGTACACAAGCCCCGCCATGCCGTAAACGCCGGCATCGCCGGACGAAATGACCGCGACACCCTTGCCATCCATGGCGAGTTGCACCGCCTTTTGCGCGCGGCTGACTTCCTCCGTCATGCCTGTACGCACGATATCCTGGTTCGTCAAAAGCCCGCGAATTAAATCGACATAGGTGTTGTAACCAATAATCACGTCGCTCTCCTGAATCGCAGCCCGCGCGCGTTCCGTGATATGCTCATACGATCCCGGCCCGAACCCAACAACGAATATCTTTCCGCCCATATGTCACCCTCCTTACAAGACCTGTGCCGCCGCGAGCGAACGTTATCGCGCAAGTTCGCTTTGGACAGCACTTTGGGGCCGAAACCAGTCCAACTGTGCGTGCAATTGCACGACGTCGCCAACGATGATGACGGCAGGCGACGTCAGCCCGCGCGCCTCGACCCTGTCGGCGATGTCGGCCAACGCCCCGACAACCGTCACCTGCTGATCCGTCGTGCCCATATGAACGACGGCAGTCGGCGTATGCGCCGGGCGGCCGTGTGCGATGAGCCGCCGCGCGATATCCCGGAGATGGCCCATTCCCATCAAGATGACCAGTGTCTGGTTGGACGCCGCGATGGCCGCCCACGGCGTTCCGGTCGAATGTAGGCACTCGTGCCCCGTCACCACGTGAAACCCAGACGCGATCGCCCGATGCGTGAGTGGAATCCCCGCATACGCAGGCGCGGCGACGACCGAACTGACACCTGGCACAATCTCGTACGGAATGCCGTGATTCCGCAACGCCTCTGCCTCCTCTGCACCGCGCCCGAAAATGAACGGGTCTCCCCCCTTCAACCGGGCCACCGTATGCCCCGCCTGTGCCTTTTCCACCAAGAGCGCATCGATGTCCCTCTGCGCCAGCGTGTGATGGTGCGGCGCCTTGCCGACGTAGATAAGCTGTGCCCCCGGGCGGGCAAAGTCGAGTAGTTCCTCGGCAACCAGTCGGTCATAGACGACGACATCCGACGCTTCGAGCGCCGCCTTGCCGTTTAGCGTCAGCAACCCAGGGTCCCCCGGGCCCGCGCCAATCAGATAGACGCGCCCCACAAACTGCCCCTCCGTCACGCGCCTTCACCTACCGGCGTAGGATTTGCTTCGTGATGGTGGGGGTGGGGATGATCATGGGCGTGATCGTGCGCGTCGCCATGATGGTGATGTGCGTGGGCGTGGGCGTGGGCGTGATCGTGATGGTGATGGTGATCATGCAAAGCAGCCTTGCGGTATTTGCACAAATCGCAGTTCATGAACGCGTGGCCCGCAATCGCCTCGTCGCGGCGACTGAGGACCACCTCCACCAGATACGGATGCGCCCCGAAATAATCGGCCATGGTCATCTGCACCTGCGGATGCTCGGCCTGTAACGTCGCAAGGACATCTCGCATGCGTTTGATCAGCACGCCGGTGAACAAGAAGTAGGGAACGACGACAATCTGCTTCGCGCCCAGTGCGATGGCGCGGCGCACACCGTCCGACAAACTGGGGAATGTGATGCCTGTAAAGCACACTTCGACCGTGTGAACGCCCGTGTGCTCCCAGATTTGGCGGGCAATTTTGTACAGGTCCCCGTTCGCGTCCGGGTCACTGCTACCACGCCCCATCAACACAATCGCCGTATCTTCGGGCTCTGCGACGGGTGTCGGCAAGTTCAGAAGGTGTTCTTGGTAGCGGGTGGTGAGGAGATCGACAATGCGCTCATGCAACCCGATATTCCGACCGTAAATAATCTCAACGTCTGGGTATTTGGCGCGGCCTGCATCCAAAAACTCCGGAATCTCGAGCTTCGTATGCGAAGCGGCCAAGAGGATGATGGGTACAGCGACAATCCGCGTCGCGCCGGCACGCACACACGCGTCGATGCCGTCGAGGATAGTCGGCGTGGCCAGTTCTAGGAAGGAGACTTCAAAGTGCTTATCTGGTGCGGCCTCGCGCAGCTTATCGACAAAACGGATGAATTCCTCGTTGCCATCGCCATCGCGACTGCCGTGACCGATACATAGTGTGATTTCTTTCATCGTCTGAGCGCCCTCCTGAATGTTATAGGAGGGGTGTTTGCCGCGCCATGGCATATAAAAAACACTCTTTTTGCTATATAAAAAGAGTGTTTGTATACGACATAGGTCGCCCACAAACACCTCCCTATCGACCGTAGGTTATGACGGTGTTCATAGAAAAGGCAGGTCTCCTGGCTCTGGTTCATCACGTTCGACAGCCTTCCCAGGGCCTCACCTTAGCACCCCAGTGGCAATTGTCTCGTTCCCCATTACAGTGGCGGGACCGCATCGGATTTTCACCGATTTCCCTATTAAGTCCACAACATCGTGGACACCTTTTCCGCATATGTGATTTTCGTAGAATTTGCTCGTACAAGTGACTTCATGGTACACGCTGATGGGTATGACGTCTAGTCCTCATTTATGCACGAGATTGGGGTGGGGACGGCTGGGGATGGCGGATCGAGTGGGGGCTGGCGCCCGGGGCGGCTGGGGACGGCGGATCGAGTGGAGGCAGGTGCCCGGGGCGGCGAATAAGGCAGATTTTCTGCTCTATAATTGGATTTTTGCTAGTGGAGCCGAGATTAAGGCATTTAAAATGCCCTATCTACTCAAAATCTGCCCGACAACGGCGGAAATCCACAGAATAGTGCAGTTTTCGTGCCTTATTGCCGCCCCCAAACGCGTGATTGTCTTAATAAGACAAGTCAGGCGCGACTTGTCGCCAAGACGGCGCAAGGCCCGGCTTCTCCCGGCTTCTCCCGGCTTCTCCCGGCTTCTCCCGGCTTCTCCCGGCTTCTCCCGGCTTCTCCCGGCTTCTCCCGGCTTCTCCCGGCTTCTCCCGGCTTCTCCCGGCTTCTCCCCGCCTCACACGCCGGGCGGCTTCAATCGCCGCCCTCGTACCACATTTCTAGCGGCAGCCCGAGCATGTGCTTGCCGATGAGTTCCCGGGCCAAGTGATTGGACGGGCCCATCACCAGACCTGCCCGCGCGTCGCGATACAGCCGTTCCAAAGTCCCCCGCTTGTAGCCGTAGCCGCCGCTGACGTCCATCGCGATTTGTGCCACTCGATTCGCGACTTCAGAATTGTGGACCTTGAGTTCCGTCAGTGGCATCGTCCATTCGTTGGGGCCATACTTCTGCCCACTTTGCTGCCACTCATCGAGTTTCGAAGCTAACTGCGCTTGCCAGGCGAGAGAGCTTTCGAGGAGAATTTTTGCCTCCGCAAGTTGACTGCGGATGACTTGGTAGTCGGCTAACTGCTTCTGCACGTGGGCGTGGGATGTACGTTTTACATGATCAGTCACCTCATCTAAGATACCCCATGCGGTGCCAGCCCAGGTCGCGGACAAGCCGATGAGATAAGTTACGCCGTTCTGAATGATGTCTCGACCGATGCCCTCTTTCCCAAGGCGATCCCGCTCCTCAACATGAACATCTATAAACTGGAGCGATCCACTATGATTACCACGGACGCCAAGTGCGTCCCACGCACCCGCGGTGATGCCATTTTGTCGGCCGTCGACGATGAAATAGGTCAGGTCGTCAGGCGCTTTTGCATTCGGCGTCTTCGTTTGCACAACGTAGAAATCCGCATAGCCGCCACTGGTCGTAAACGACTTGTTGGCATTCAGTAAATAGCCATTGGCCGTCCGCACTGCTTCACTTTCGTTTCGCCAATAGTGTCCACCCGTCACCCGCTCGCTCGTGGAGAAAGTTCCGATGCTGCCGTGTCGGATGGGTCGGAGCCATCTGTCCCACTGATCTTCGCTACCATAGAGATAGATAGCATAGGCCGCGCCCACATGCATGGTGTAAATGAGGGCAGTAGACGGACAAGCGCGTGCAATTTCCTGGACGGCGGTGGAAAAGGCGGTAAAGTTTAACCCAAGCCCCCCCAAATCCGTTGGAAGTAAGATGCCGTTCCAGCCCTCCTCCGCTAGCGCATTCAGATTTTCTCGCGGGTACCTGCCCTCCCGGTCAATCGTTGTGGCGTTCGGGCGGATGACGTGATCGACCAGTTCACGAATGCTGCTTTGCACATATGAGAGCGAATGGGTAGACAACGTATGCGACCTTGCTGTGTCAAAAGACATGATAATGAAAGTGCCCCCTTTACACCGTCTGTTGAATCCAGTACGTACTGCGATATTTCCGCGCAGGATGGTCGTCTAGGAGGAAACTTCCCCGTCCAGACAAGTTATCTCGGAGGGTCGTGCCGCCGTAGGCATGTCGGACCAATCCCCGACGTTGCAGCACGGGAACCACCCTTTCAACAAAGTCGACAAACGTGCCGGGACTCACGGTGTACGCGATGTTAAATCCATCGACGCCTGCCTCGTCCATCCAGTATTCCATGGCATCTGCAATCGTGTCAGGGGTGCCGACAACGACAGGGCCAATGCCACCTATCCCAACAAAATCGGCAATCTCGTCCACGTTCCATGTCTTGTCGGGATCAATCTTTGTGAAAGTTTCGACTGCAGATTCGACCGCACGATTCTTCACATACCGCAAATTTTCGTTTGGCGAATAGTTGGAGAGGTCAATCCCTGTCCATCCGCCAAATAAGGACAATGCGCCATCGTAACTCGCATGCGCTTTATACTCGGCATACTTCTCTTCGGCCTCCGCCTGGGTGCGCCCGACAATCGGCGTGAATAGCGCCAACACGCGAATCTCCTGTGGATCACGCCCGATCCGCTCTGCCTCCTGACGCAGCGCACGAACATACACTTTGGCAATATTCACGGTCGGCACACTGATAAACACGCATTCCGCATGCTTTGCAGCGAATGCCCGACCGCGTGTCGACGTCCCCGCCTGATAGAGGACAGGAGTCCGTTGCGGCGACGGCTCACATAAGTGGATACCTGGAACCGAGGAGTACTTGCCGCGGTGTTCGATGTCATGCACTTTCCTTGGATTCGTATACATACCACTGGCCTTATCCCGAATGACTGCATCATCCTCCCAACTGGACTCCCAGAGCTTGTAGCAGACTTCAAGGAATTCCTCAGCCCTGTCGTACCGCTCGTCATGACTGACTTGCTCGTGTAATCCAATGTTGCGAGCTGCGCTATCGAGATAGGAAGTGACAATATTCCATCCCACGCGCCCCTTGGTCAAATGGTCCAAAGTCGACATCCTTCTGGCAAACGTATATGGATGCTCGTAGCTCACCGAAGCTGTGACGCCGAAGCCGAGATGTTTCGTCACTTGCGCCATGCAGGGGACGACCAACATGGGGTCATTGACAGGCACCTGGGCCGCATCGCGGACCGCTGCATCGCGTGAACCTTGATAGACGTCGTAGACGCCAAGCACGTCTGCCAAAAATACTGCGTCAAAGCAGCCGCGTTCTAGGAGGCGGGCGAGTTCCACCCAATATTCCATATCCGTGTAGCGATATGCCTGGTCTTCTGGGTGCGTCCACAACCCTGGGGACTGATGACCGATGCAGTTCATATCAAAGGCATTTAAGTACATGCGGCGTTTCGCCATGTCGCTCCCTCCCAGTTCCAATCTGGCGTAGATTACGCGTACCAACCGGGTTTCGGCGGCTCATCGTTCACATACCAATTTCCGATGTTCTTAAACTTGTAATCGATTGGATTGTGAAGGGTGTGCGTCCGAACATTCCGCCAAAAGCGATCAAATCCATGGTTCTTCGTTGCCGAATGCGCCCCCATGACCTCAAACACCTGGCTGGTCACATTCAGCGCAACCTTGCTGGCGAGCGCGTTGGCTGCGGCAGTGTGTACGGCGACACGCCCGCGCTCATCTGACGTCAAGCTGAACTCTTTCTCCCATGCCGCATCAATCGAGTGCCCAGCAGCATCGAGAAGACTGGTTGCTCCTTGCAGTTCCACCCACATGTCTCCATATTTGCGAAGGGTATATGGATCGCGATGGGCAGCATTCACACCCGAGGTATACCAAGGACGGGATTGGGTTCGCGTATACTCTTTTGCCGCTTCTAAGGCGCCTGTTGCACTGCCGGCAAAGATGTTCGCCAAAATCATCTGCGACAAGGGTGCGTCAATGGTCGAAAACGGTGATTTGTTCGCCAGCGGAACCGCGATGATCTCGTGCGGTTCGACAACGACATCTTGGAATTCCACAGTCCCACTGTCGGTTTGGCGTTGGCCTAATCCGTCCCAGTCGTCATGGACCAACACACCTTCACGACGAGTTGGGATGACCGCCGTGTACAGCGCAGCTGGATCATCTCCTTCTACCCACGACACCAACAGCCTGTCGGAGTCCTGCGCACCTGTGCAAAACGATTTCCGTCCGTTGAGCACAACCCGGCCATCCTCCCTGTTGCCGCGCAACCTCTGATCGAGCGGATTAAACGCATTGCCCCAAAACCAATTGTGCTTTGCGGATTCAGTGTAGAAATACCGTTTTTGCTCTGGTGTACCGACTAAGTGTGGCGCGACCAATTGCAAAAAGTGATAACCGTATAAATGTGCGAGCGATCCGTCAACTTTTGCGAGTTCCCGCACGATGCGAAGCACCGTCGACCAAGTTTCTCCACCTCCGCCATACCGCTCGGGAATTAAAAGGGTCAATAAACCACTTTCACGAAGCATATCCCGCTGGCGTTTCGCGTTTCCTCCGGCTTGTTCACGCTCCACTGCATCTACAGCAAACGCTTCGGCCAATCTTTGTACGGATGCCCAGATGTCGTCTTGTACTGCGCTCGAAATCGTCATACGCTCACTCCTGTCATCTCTACACCACATTTTGCTGGACGCCTGTCTGAACGCCTGTCGCACTCCGCGCACACTACCACGCGAAGGAAACTAGGTAACAATCGAATCCACATCTCTTTGTGCGGACCCGGTGCCCGCTGGCGCCATTTCCCGTGTCGGCTGAAGAAAAAAGTGCGTGAGGAAACTGCTGATGACGTAGAGAATTGCAAACGCCCACACGACACCAACTAGCCCAAAAATCTGGTTGAACAACGCAACGAGCACGGGGCCGATAAAGTTACTCAATCCAGCACCAAGATTCAGTACCCCCATCGCCGCGCCTCGCTCATTCGGCGCCAGGTACGGCATCAGTGCGGACAGCGGCACGAATGCTGACACGCATGCACCGAACAAACAAGCGATGACCACAGTCATCCAAAAATTGTGATGAAGCGCCACGGGCCCGTAGTAATACAGTAGGGTCGTCAGCGCACACCCCAACCCGCCAAACCATTTGATGACGTTGCGCCAGCCAATTTTATCTCCAACGATGCCCCAGATAATGTTAAACACCATGTTACTGATCGATTGGTCACCCCAAATTTGCAACCATTGGGAAGTCGTAAAATGTAAGGAGGTCGTAAAAAAGACTGGAAAGATGACCACCAGTCCGTACCATGCAGCGGTGTTGATGGTCCGCACAATGCCACCTACCGTCACGCGTGGTTGTCTCCACAAGATGGTGACACCAGTTGTAAATTCCCGAATGGCGTGCTTCGAAGCGCGTGGCGTCCGCTCCGGCGGATCGTTTACCAAGAGCAGCCCCCACACGCCACCGATGAGAATCCAGGCGATGGCGCTCCACAGGGTGCCCATGTAGCCGAAAATCGAGAGTGTAAAGCTCGGGTAATAAGAACCGACAAACCCAATTCCCCCAGCGAACATGAACCAAAACAACCCCATCGCTGAAGCGAGCTTGCTTCGCTGAGATCGATAAGTGACCCACACGATGAAGGAGAACGCAAATAGCGGATAACCAAATCCCCTCAACCCATACATGACCAACATGAGGGCATAGTTCTTATCGTGAAGTCCCAATAGGAACCCAACGTCGAACACAACCCATATCACAAAACCAAGGAACATGACACGGCGTGTTCCCCAAACTTGAGACAATACGCCCGCTAACCATGACGCAATGGTGAGCGTAATCCCATATACGCTAAAGACCGTGGCACTTTGTTCAATAGAGAACCCTAGTTGGACGATATACTTCGACAAGAAAGCCTGCTCGACACCATCTCCCACCATAAACAGGAATACGGAGACAAATCCCCACAATACCTTCCCGTCCATACCAAAGATTCGGTATATTACGTTTTCTTTCAGCTTGACGATATCGCTCATTCATCCACCTCTCTCTTCATGCTCTGCTGCGCCGAAACCCGGATTCCTCTCTCCAAAAAAATAAGGCACGGAGTCTTTGAACTCCGTGCCTCTGGTGGTCCAGTCGGCCTTAGCGCGCGATTCATTTACGTATAAGTTGAGGTCATTTTATTTTGAGTATTCAGGTTTGTCAACAGGGATTTTGTCAGTCCACTCAACCAGAAGTCGCGCTTCGAGACATGTTGTAGGCAATCACCTGTTCTGGGGGCTAGAATCCAGAGACAGTTCATGTTTCAAGCGATATATACACATAATGATGTAATCATGTATTTACGTATCCCCATAATTATCTATCGATATATTTCGAAACGAAATCTCCGTGCATACGCCCATATGTATAGACGGACATGCAACTTGTGTGAGAAGGGGACATTCACCACGGCCACGAGGCTCAAGAGTCATTGACGGTTATTCAGAACGAAACCATCTCATTCACAACGGCAGATGTCAACGTAGCCCCCGGTTATCACTCGTACCAATTAGTAGCTTCACTTACGAACGCACTTCTCAATGCGGCGAACGTCGTGGGTCCGGTCACGTTTACTGGCGTTTCATTGGTGTAAACAGTTGTAAGAAAAACGAAAAAGGCAGACGTCATCACGACGCCTGCCCCAAATGGTTGATTTACGCAGTGAAAGATGCACTTTGTGTCGAACGTTTATTGACCTTGACTGTAACCAGACTCGCCAGTGCCACGAAGATAGCGGAAACGACAATAGTTAGAATGTACGCCCCCGCGATACCTGTCTTGGCGATACCCCCAGTGAGAATCCCGACCCAGCAGAAATCTGCATCTCCAAAAGTCGTATTCGCGAGCCCGAGTTTCCCCAGGGAAGCCAGCAACAAAGCTGGCAATACGGTAATCAAGAGACCATTGATAAACGACCCAATCGCAGCGCCACGACGTCCGCCAGTGGCATTCCCAAAGACGCCGGCGGTTCCGCCATCAAAGAAATGCGGGACCATGCCCGGAATAATCAGCGCAAGCCCCAATGGGCCCATCAGGAACATACCGATGAGTCCACCAATTAAACTGGAGATAAACCCAACGATGACTGCAGTCGGTGCAAACGGGAAAGTGGTTGGACAATCCAGCGCAGGGAGTGCGTTGGGCACAATTTTTAGCGCGATGCCCTGGAATGCAGGGACAATCTCCGCGAGAATCATCCGCACACCCATCAGCACGACAGCGATACCTGCACCAAATGTGAGACCTTGCGTCAGCGCGAACATCACGTAGTTGCTCCCCTGCGTGTAACTCACAATGGATGCGGCACCGGCAATGACGGCCAGCACCACATAGATGATAATCATCGTCAGCGTCGTCATCACAAGGGAGTCCCGAAGGAATCCGACTTTTGGAGATACCTTGATTTCTTCAGTGGTTCGACTGTTCTTCCCGACCGCCTTGCCCACGGCAGCCGAGATAATATAACCAAGAGAATTAAAATGACCCAGTGCAAACTCCGCGCCACCGGTGACCTTCCTCATAAATGGATGAACAAAAGCTGGCATAATCGTTCCAACCGTACCCAGCAAGATACCACCAATGATGGACTCGTTCGCGCCGGTGATTCCAGCACTTCCGAGTACTACGGCTAAAACGGTCGCCATGAAGAACAGATGATGCCCTGTCAGGAAGATGAACTTTGCTGGCGTGATGCGGGCTAAAATGAGATTGACCACGAATCCAAGCGCCATAATAATGGCCGTCTGTGCGCCAAACGACTTCTGTGCCAGCGCGACAATGGCCTCATTGGTGGGAACGACGCCGTGTAGGTGTAGCCCAGCCTGGACCATATTCCCAAACGGAGAGAGTGCGCCACTAATGATGTTGGAGCCACCTGTCAAAATCAAAAATCCGACGATCACCTTCAGCGTACCCGTAACCGTGTCACTAACCGACTTGCGTAACGCAATCAGCCCAATGAGCGCCATGATTCCTACGAGGAGCGGCGGCTGGCTGAGAATTTCGTTCACGATAAAATGAAGAACAATCATCCGTCATCCTCCTATTTTTGTACGACAGGTTGCAATTTTTCCTTCATTTCATTCTTGTCCACGTAGTTCGTGATGGTAATGACCGGCACATTCTTGTCTGCAAGCATCGTTGCGAATTCGGATGATGTTACGATGATATCTGCGGTTTCTGCCTTGGCTGTCCCGATGTCCGCGGTAGCCACCGTCGCTGTAATGCCCAACTCGCGCAACACGGACTCAATCGTCATGCGCAACACCATACTGCTTCCAAATCCCATGCCACAAACCGCTAGAATTTTCATGGTTCTTTTCCTCCTGTTATTGGGGTAAATAATCGCTTATCCAAGCACGGCGCTATTGTCGTGTTACACTCGCAAGTACTGCACGTGCCTCATCGACGGTCCTCGCGGCGCGCAACGTTCTCATGCTTTCTTCGTCCGCCAGCAGTCGCATTAAATCTGCCATGGCCTCCAGGTGCTGATGTTGATCCACGGCGCCGAAGGCGATGGCGATATCGACCGGATCGTTATCTGGATGCCCAAAAGGAATGGCTTCCTCTAGCGTGACAAGGCTCATACAAACCTGCTGCACGCCATCCTCTGGACGCGCGTGCAACAGCGCCACGCCTGGAACAATCACCATATATGGGCCGTTCTTTGCAATGGACTGTTTCATCGCATCCACGTAACGTTTCTCGGCCCCGCCGGTCTCAACGAGAAGTTCCCCGGCGAGATGGACCACTTCATCCCTGCTGTGCGCCAGACACTTGACCCGAATGGAGCCGGCGGTCAACAAGTCAATCATTCTGTACACCTTCTTTCCTGCTGTAAGGTCAATCGACTGTCCGCTTCCCTGAGCACCGCACAGCGTCCCGCCTAGATACGGAGCAATCCGCTGTAACATATTGTCGATCTCCACATCGACAGCGCCCGACTGCATTATCTGAAAGGATTGCTCAATGAGTTGGCGAATGGGCCTCCTCAACTTGGCGGTCTCCGCCACCGGCGCGTTCAACCCAGGCAGGCGCGCCAGCCATTCGGAAATGCGCTGCTTGTCGTGTGCAGGCAGCAGAGGATGGACGACGATGTGTGGTACCGGCGCGTTGTCCAGCGGCAAGCTAGAAATGATGACATCAGCCCCGAGTGTTTCTGCTTCTTGAACTCGGCTCACATCGACTGTGCCGACGACTTGCAGATTCTCGTTCGCCGCCTCGATTTGAGATTGAAGGATCTTTCCTGTGCCAATCCCTCCGGCGCAGACGACCAGAACACGAACTCGTCGCTCCATCGAGTGCGAATGGATTCGGCGCCGCTCGAGCGCAGCGCCAATATGCAAGGCAATAAACCCAATTTCCGCAGCGCTGACGGGCCTCCTGGACAAGTTTTCCAAATTTCGGCAAGCGATCACTGCCGCCTGGTACGCTAGGGTGTGTTGCGCTCTGATGTCCTCAATCAGATAGTTCTGCACTGGAATGTCATAAAAGAGACGATAGACCATCGGTTTGACGTGGAGGACGAGTCCTCGGAAGAGATCGGTATCCTCCATCAAAAACGTCCCGAGTGTCGAGTCGACGGTCAAGAGCATTTGTGTCACGATGTCTTCCACCAGGGGATTCGACAGCGCCGTGTGAAATGTCTCCTCATCCAGTTGCGTTTGTGAGAAGGCGCCAAGCAGATATAGGGCAATACAGGCGATTTCTTCATCCGAAAAGCTCACTGAAAACATCGTCGCCAGCACAGCCGCAACTTCTTTCGCATCGGCGTATTCTGCGGTGTCCATGACCTGCTTCATATGGGTTCGGGTAAGCGATACTGTCCAACCACGCTGGATGCGTCCGACCTGAATCGCGAGGAACAGAATCCATTCATCGCTCTTCTCTCGCAATGGGCACGGATTGCGGATTTCACAGAGACCACTTTGTAGCAGCGATAGAGTCTCTGAATCCGACAGCCGACTAAGCAAAAACGCATCCATCGCGGATATTTGCAAAGGGCGTTCGGGCCTATCCGAACTCGGTCGTTCCGGATGCCCCCACTCGCGGGCCAGTCGCAAAGCGCCGTACCTCCGCAACAGTTCCGGTCCCTCCACCCTCGCACCATAGTGCCTCTTGCGAAGCAATTGGAGACCAGTGCGCTCAAGCCATCCCTCTGCCCGATCCATGTCGCTGTAGATGGTTCGAGGGCTCGCCTCGAGCACATCTTCCAACTGTTTGACGAGAACTGGCTCGTTGGCAAACAGGAGAACGGAGAGAAGTTTGCACAGGCGCAAGTCTGCTGTACTTTGATCAACAGGGATGCTCTTTGCCGCACGCAAATCGTTCAGAATTTTTTGTTTTTTGTCAGGTGTACCTTCCAGCCAAACACCCGACCTACGCCGCACTAGATGAATTCCATGCGGCAGGACGGCCTGCTCAATTTCATCAAGGTCGTATCGGATACTTCTCGGCGTCAACTTATGGCGTTCAGCCAACTCCCCGGTTTTCACCGGCTGCGCTTGCTGCAGTAAGCGCACTAAAATTTGCATCGCTCGCGGCTTCAAATCCTTTAAATCCTTTACGTCCTGCGCCTGAATGGGATGCACCTCCTTTTGCATTCAGTTGCTGCAGTCGGTTTCTGCAGTCATTGTGGAAATCGGTTGCGGTTATCGAGATTTTTTGAAATCCCTTACATCGCGATGATATTACGGTTCACAAGAAACATCAACGACGAAAATCCGCAATTGGTTTCCGTATAGCGTATGACGCGAAACGGAAAATATCAGCTGATTATGGGGTGGGGGCGTGATCGAGGGGGGGTGCGGGCGAAGGCACGGGCGGCGGCGTGGTTCCGGCTCCGGCGGCGAATAGGGCAGTAAATCTACCTTATTTTCGAATATAACGTAGATTCCGTGTATTTAAGGCACGAAAAAGTCCTTATTTACTCAAAATCCGCCGGATAAAGGCGAAACCCCGAGCATTAGTGCAGATTTGATGTCTTATTGGTCCCAAGCGGCGCGCGAATGTCTTAATAAGACAGCCCCGTCTGGGCACGACACCTACGTTCCAAGTTCCAAGCACCGATCGCAGTGGCCTCGACACCTACGTTCCCAAGCACCTGCCACACTGGACTCGACGCCCCCCGGCGCATAGATTCCCCCCACAAAGCAACAGCACCAGTTCCCTGACGACTTGCAAGGGAGCTGGTTCCTCGAATGTGCGAGGGTGCCCTCAATAAAACTTTTTGCTGTCGTTGTACTCTTTCAATATCTCGACAGCCTCGCGGAAGCGAATGGAGTGGACCACTTCGCGTTCGCGCAGGAACTTCAGGCTATCTTGGATGTCCACGTCGTCTGTAATTTCAATCAGCCACTGGTACGTCGCGCGCGCTTTCTCCTCTGCGGCGATGTCTTCGTAGAGATCTGCAATCGGATCCCCCTTGGACTGGATATAGGCCGCGGTCCATGGAACGCCTGCGGCGTTGTGGTAAAACAGGGAGGGGCCGTGATCGACAAAGTGATCACCCAGACCCGCTTCGCGCATTTGTTCGGGGGTCGCATCCTTGGTCAGCTTGTATATCATCGTCGCAATCATCTCTAGGTGCGCGAATTCTTCCGTGCCAATATCGTTGAGCAGTCCAACGACCTTGTCCGGAATTGTGTAGCGTTGGTTCAAGTATCGAAGCGCTGCCGACAACTCGCCGTCGGCCCGCCGTATTGTTCAATCAAGTACTTTGCCAGGCGAGGATCACATTTGCTCACGCGCACAGGATACTGAAGCTTTTTCTCGTATTTCCACACAATGTTTCACCATCCGTCTCCGATAATAAGCGAGTATTCAGACCTGCCAGGGCCATGGGCCTCGGTTCCAAAGTTGTGAACTCGTAGTCGATCCGTAGTTCATCAGTGGACCAAATTGACCCTCGAACGCCTTCGCCATTGTGTCTCGCTGCGCCCGAAGTTCGTTGAATTGTTGAATCGCTTGATTGTCCTCTGGATGGGTGTCTAGATAGAGGTTCAGTTCGACTAGCGCGAAATCAATCGATTGCAATTGCTGCAAAGATTGATAATAGGCATCGTTCGCGATTGGATTCACCATTTCTTTGTCGCCTCCAACAAACCGTTGTACGGACTGTAGAGCGGCGCCCACAAGGTGCCATGCTTGAGCGCATCCGTTGAGGAAAACTGCTCTAATCCTGAAGGTTGAAAGGTGATGTACTGGTTAGGGGGTACGATGAACGCCTTTGGCAACGCAGGGCACGGTTGAAACGGACTTAGAAATGGCGCGGAAGCTATATAGATATTTATAGAAACTCATAAATAGATACATATATATAGATATATGAGGCAGTCTGTCCGCCGTCTGCGAAAAAACCTTAAGTCACGAAAACATCTAGACCAATGCGGGCAATATAGGTTACCATACCAATAGCCGTGCATATTGGCGGTTCGATGGCAATGTTGCTATATTCCCGCGATGTAAGGAAACGATGTCCACCCTCTTTTGTCTACTCACTCTATGAAACCCATTGCTATACGGAGGTTCAAATGAATTTCAAAAAACTCCTTGCAGCCAGTTCAGTCCCCATGTTGCTTACCGTCGCTGCGCCCGTCGCGGTTTACGCGCAAACCGAACCGACCATTTCCTATGGATCAGTCGGCTCAGCGGTGACGACACTACAAAAGGATTTAAAATCGCTCGGTTACTCTGTGGGGCCGATTGATGGCGACTTTGGACCGAAGACGTTAAGTGCGGTCAAGTCGTTTCAACAGGCGCACAAGCTGACGGTGGACGGCGTTGTTGGTCCGCAGACGTGGAGTGCGTTACAGTCTGCGACACATGGCGCCTCATTCACGAATGTCGATTTGCGCTACTCTGCACCAAGTGACATCAATACCAAAACTATCAACTCGTTTTTAAGTAAGAACGGTTCCCCCATGAATGGGCTGGGACAATCTTTCATGAATGCGCAAAGTACATATGGCGTGGATGCAAACTACCTTGTCTCGCATGCGATTCTCGAGAGTGCATGGGGGAAGAGCCAAATTGCGTTGGCGAAAAACAACTTGTTTGGCTACGGTGCTTATGATTCGAACCCCGGGGACGACGCAGGCATGTTCCCAAGCGACAGTTACGCCATTATGTTTCAGGCGTGGGAGGTCCGCAACAACTACCTCAATCCAGGATCCAGTGAGTACGTGACCCCGACGCTGACCGGTATGAATGTGCATTACGCGACGGATCCAAACTGGGCGTCGAGTATTGGCTCGCTCATGAATGAGTTGGCGAGCTCGGCAGGTGGAAATGTGAATCAGTATCAGCAGTACCCATCAACGGCTATCGTCTCCCAACCCAAGAGCAACGCCGAGCCCGTGTACTATGTGAACGGTGCCGCAGGCACCACGCAGCAGAACCCGTACTACGGGGGCGTTCCATATTTTTCAAGCCTCAGTGATGGCATGAGTGATATGTTCTTTGGGCCGTTGCAAAATGGGAGTTCCGGTTCTGGTGTGTCGAAGGTGCAACGTTACCTGAACCAACAAATTGGCGCGGGCCTGACCGTCGATGGCCAGTATGGACCTGCCACAGCGGCAGCCGTCAAGAAATTTGAGGCAAAGCACGGACTAAAGCAAGACGGCGTGTGGAGCTTCGCGATGTGGACCAAGTATATTTACACAGCCTCGACGCCAACCGTGCCTGCGGGGAGTAGTGTCGAGATCGACCAGATTGCACAAGGTATGGCTGGCGCCTACGTCGTACCCTGGTATCATATTGCGGGCGAGGGTTGGGTCGATTCCCAATACGTGAAACTGACAAATGTCTACCGTTTGACGGTTGCGAATCCAACCAGCACAAACACGTCCATTCCGGTCTACAGTTCCAGCGACAAATCTCAACAAATCGAGACGTTGCACTCCGGAGATTTTGTCGTCGCAAATAGCACGCAGGCCTCGAATGGTATGTATGAGATTCAGTTATCTGCACAAATGTCCGATGCTAGTGGACAAGCAGCAGGAACACCGATGACCGGGTACGTTTCAACCTCAACTGCAAAGATGACAGCCCAACACTAAATTGAAACCTATCTACGTTCGAGGAGGCAAGAGATTGAAGACAAATTACAAGTGGTTAGCAGCAGGTGTGACATTTGCACTCCTCATCACGACAGGGTGCGGCGCAGAGACGGCGAACCCGCCCGCGAAGTCAACTAGCGGGAGTTCGTCTGCAAACGCGGCAAATTCGACAAACGTCACCAATTCGACGAGCGACAATTCGACCGCTTCGTCGAACAACGGCACCGGGGCAAACGCTGGAAACAACACAACAAACGCAAACAGTTCCACTGAAAATAGCACATATGTCAGTTATACAAATAGTCGATACGGATTCGCGCTGCGCGTTCCAGAACAATTTGTCAAACAGGCGCCGCCCGCAGATGGGGATGGCCAAAGCTGGAATAGTCCGGACAATGCCATGCAAGTTCGCGCGTATGGCCAATATAACGTCAACAACGATACGGTGAAAAGCACATTAGCCTCCCTTACAACTGGAAAACAAGCGACCTACCAACAAACGAATCAAAATTGGGGTGTCGTATCTGGGACGGACGGGAATCAGATATTCTATGACAAAGTGTACGTCGGCGCCACGAGCGTCTACATCTTGACCATGGAGTATCCAGCGTCAGACAAGAGCCAATACGCTAGTGTGGTGACGAATATCGCAAACTCGTTCCAACCGGGCTCACTCAAGTAATCTCGTATCTTGCAGGTAACACTGGAATGCTTGCAATCCACGTATGGCGAACTGCATCTGGGGATTTATATGGGGGATTTTCCCCTTCCCAGATGCATGGCCATGCTGTGATAGCACTGGGTAACGACATGAACCGAACCCACGCTTGTATCCACGCGTCCCCTCATCCCGTTCCAATCAACCGCATGGAGTACACTCAAGGCGCTATCTTCCATCACTGCATTTCCGACGAATTCTCCCTAGCAGTCTTGCGCAATTATTATTTTAATCTATTATATAAATCATATTTTGCATTTTATTTCAAATTCTAAATGCTGAACCAATTCATTCACTCCGCCCCTATCATGTCTGAATCGTTAGCAAGAGAACTATCGACTGGTTCATAGGTGATAACCTAGAAAGGGGACATTTTCATGCGAGCATCCCAAGTATTAGCCGATAACTTCACAACATGGGGAGTAACCCATGTATTTGGAATTCCCGGGAAGTCTATTTCACCCTTGATGTTGGATATTGATAGCCAAGGGATTCAATTCGTGTTGTCGAGGCATGAATCCGGCGCGGGTTTCGCCGCCTCCGGTTACGCGATGTTCCGCGACACGATTGGCATCGCCATCGTCACCTCTGGTCCCGGCGGAACGAACGCCTTGACATCCGCTGCGCAAGCGAAAGCCTTTCATCTTCCTGTCCTGTTTATCACAGGGCAACCATCGGCCAGCGAATCAGGGAAGCCACTTGGTCAAGATTCGACCCAGTTCGGTACCGATTTGGTTGAAATGTTTCGTCCAGTGACGAAATTTAGCGCCCGGGTCGACAGACCCGACGTCCTTCATCTGTATCTGAAGCACGCGCTAGAAAAAGCTTTTACAGGTCCGTGCGGCCCTGTACACTTATGCCTGCCGTTTGATGTCCTCCTGGACGATATCGAACCATTCACCATCCCGCTTCCGCAAATTCCTAAAGTTGTGTCAGCCGATGTATCCAATGTTCTGCCGCTTTTCAATCGCGCAACTCGTCCGGTGTTGTTGCTCGGCAAAGGCGTTCACTCGGCCAAAGCCTACGAGGAAGTTCGGTTGCTCGCTGAGCACTGGGGCATTCCTGTCATCACGACGCCAGGCGGCAAGGGTGTATTCCCCTCCACGCATGAATTAGCACTTGGCAACTTTGGTCTCGGTGGAAGCGACGAGGCAGCAGACTATTTAAGGTCCGGAACAGATTTGATGATTGCCGTCGGAACGAAAATCAGTGACATGTCTCTCTCAGGGTTAACCGTCAAAGAGTATCCTCAACAAATTGTCCACTTCGATTATGATCCGACGTTTAGTGGAAAGGCTATCCCGGTTCCTACTGTCTTCGTCCCGGGGGATGCACGGTTAAATCTTGCCCGTTTGCTAGAGCTGGCGAATGCTACCCCAAAAACGCACAGCCCCCTCAAGGTGCATCGCGATGCGTCCATTCACGCATCCACTGACGACGATGGATTATCGGCCATCTCTGCGGTCAAGGCTTTGCGCCGCGCATTGCCACAGGACGCCATTTTATTTGGCGATGATGGAAGTCACACCTTTTACGCTATCCGTCACTATGATGTGTATGAGCCAGGGACGTTCATCTTCGATGACGTATTTGGCGCGATGGGACATCCAATCGGCTATTCGATTGGCGCGAAAATAGCCGCGCCAGAACGGACAATCGTTTGCTTGACAGGCGATGGCTGCCTGATGATGCACGGCACTGAACTATCGACAGCCGTCAATGAAGAGGCTGCGGTGATTTTTGTGGTATTTAACAACGGTCGATTGGATATGGTGGATAAAGGGATATCCCATCATACGGGTAGAACAGTGGGATCGATTTATCAACACCCACTGAATGCTGCGATGTTTGGAAAATCGATGGGTATGCAAACTTCGGTATGTCACAGTGAGTCAGATATTGAAACAGCAGTGCGGCAGGCCCTGGCGGCAAATGAGCCGACGCTTATCGAGGTCATGGTCAATCCGCATGAGATTCCACCAATCCTGAGCAGGTCGTTGACGATTCCGATATAACGTGCGTGCAAAAGTAACCTTTGCACTCGTGGGGAGCGCTATGCATGAAGTACCGTCAAACCAAATTGACTCAACCGCCTAACGAGAAGGGATTCGGTACAGAGAAGGACAAAACGCCTGTGTTTCGAAACCAACTTACTTCGTCTGAGATTTTACAGAAATTAAATTTTTATTCAGAAGTGCTGGACATTGTAAAGTTTTTCTCTCAAAAGTTAATTGGGTTGTTAAAAGGCGTACCGATTGTCGTCGCCTTTAGTGATGCGCAAGGGTATCTCCTGGAATTGTTTGGCGATCCGCTGGTACATCAAATGGTAGCGCAAAGCGGCATTAAGCGCGGTATCCAATTTATCGAGCAAGAATGCGGGCCAAACGTCGTCAGTCGGGCGCTGCAGGAAGATAGGCCAGTCAAGTTAATTGGAGACGATCACGCCTATGAAGCCTTACATGGCGTCGCGTGCTATGGCGCAGTCATACACAACATGGATAAATCCTTGCCAATTGGAACATTGTCTATCATGGCGCCAATTGGCGAGGCGCACGACTATTTTTTACCGTTACTCGTCACGGCGGTTGACTCTATCGAACGGCAACTGTTGCTCGCCCATAACAACCGGACGCTAGACGTGCTCAACCGCATGATACTCGAATCTACGCCAAACGCCGTGGTCATTGTTAATGAAAAGGGAATCGTTCGGGAGTGCAACAACCTGTTTGAAGCGTACCTTGGAATACGCAGTGAGGATATCATTGGCCGTCCAGCTGCGACAATCCCGTATGTCGGTGAATACTTGGACCGAAGTGTACGGGGTCAGACACGCTATCAAGATGTCGAGTTGAACATCCCGAAGCCCGAGGAATCCGCTGCGAGGATATGCTTATTTGACTGCTACCCCATACTGGACACCAGCAAGTGCCCATCCGGCGCATTGGGCCAGCTCAAAGACATCACCGAACGCAGCCGTACAGAGCAACTGTTGATACAAGCCGAAAAGATGTCCGTCGCTGGACAACTCGGTGCTGCATTTGCGCACGAAGTCCGGAATCCATTGATGGTGCTCAAAGGCTTCTTTCAGTTGATATCGGAAGAATATTCGGTGAAAAGCGATTACGTCAATATCATGATGGATGAGTTTCGAGGCATTGAGGAAATCGTTCAGGAATTTTTGAGCGTCTCGCGCCCCCGTGGGTCTACGTATCGAAAATGCGATATTGGATGCGTGCTGACATCGACAGTCTCTCTCATCTCCCCCATGACGCGCATGAAGGGGATTACCATCTCCACCGATATTGCGAAAGATGACCTGTTTGTCTTGGGAGACGAACACAATATTAAACAGATTATCATCAACCTACTGAACAACGCGATGGATGCAATGGAGCACCCAGGTTCCATTTATGTCTCGGCAAAGCTCAATGACACAAAGACGAATGTTCAGATTGAAATACAAGATGAGGGAGCCGGGATTGATCCCAACATATTCAGCAAACTGGGAACACCATTCTACACAACGAAGGAAAAGGGAACAGGATTAGGCCTTACCGTATGCTCCATTTTAATTGAGCAACACAACGGGACGATACACTTTCGGAACAGAAACGAGGGCGGTACATCCGTCATCCTGGAATTTCCCGCATTTCAATCAAAGGCAACTGAATCAAACCGCGACGATGACAAAGTGAGTTGACCAGATACCCTTATGACGGTCCGACCATGTCTACCCAGTTCGAATCTCCTGTTGCCTTTGTCGCGGCAGATTTGTCCTGCAATGTCGTTTCCACATGATACTTCGGGCGTTTTTTGGTCTCCTTGTATATCTTTGCAATATATTCTCCAATCAGTCCCAAACACATCAGTTGAATACCGCCAATGACCCAAATCGATAACATCAGCGAAGTCCACCCCGTCACCGCATGCCCCAGTAGGTCGCGTACGAGTGCATAGCAGCCGACGACAATTGAGACGAGGAACACAAGCAGCCCAACCACCGTGATCAACCGAATCGGCGTCACGCTCAATGAAGTGATCCCGTCAAACGCAAACGACAACATTTTCTTGAAGGGGTATTTTGATACGCCGGCGAATCGCGGGGATCGATTGTAATACACCTTTGTCGCCGGAAATCCAATCATCGGAATAATGCCCCGCAAGAAAAGATTCCGTTCCTCATATCGGGCCAGTTCCTCAAGTACCCGCCTGCTTAACAACCGACAATCCGCGTGGTTATACACGACGTTCGCGCCCAATTTCCGCATCAGGCGATAGAATGTTTGAGCCGTCACCCGTTTAAACCAAGTGTCGTTGGCACGATTGTCGCGTACGCCGTAAACGACGTCGTATCCCGCGAGGTACTGGTAAATCATCTCCGGGATGGCCAACACGTCATCCTGAAGATCCGCATCAATGGAAATCACCGCATCTGCATACGCTTTGGCATGCATCAAACCCGCAAATAGGGCATTCTGATGCCCAGCATTTCGAGCAAGCTTCAGCCCTTTCACGAGCGCATTGGATTGAAAATACCGTTCAATCAGCGCCCAAGTCTGATCTTGACTCCCATCATCGACCAGCAGTATGGCACTGCTTGCCCCAATGGACTGCTCCTCCACGAGGCGATTGATTACGGCAGAGAGTCGAGCGACCGTCTCGGGCAGAACCGCTTCCTCGTTGTAGCACGGCACGACGATATACAGAATCGGCAAATGGTCACGCGTGTTGCTCATAAGGCCCCATCCCTTCCATCACGTGTTGGAGATACTGCCAAATTTCCGCTTGTACCGTGGTGTCACGCAGCGCAAAATCAATCGTCGCCTTGACAAAACCAGCAACTTCACCGACATCATAGCGCTGTCCCCTAAGCTCATAAGCGAACATACGACGCTTCTTGTTCAGCTCAGCCAATGCATCAGTCAATTGAATCTCACCGCCTGTACCTGGCTTTTGAACAGAGAGAATCTGAAAAATGTCCGGGGTCAGTACATACCGACCAATGATCGCCAAATTGGACGGCGCCTCATCTGGCGTGGGTTTTTCAACCAAGTCCCCAACTGTGTGTAACCCATCCACGCTGTCGATAGGCGCTACGACGCCATAACGAGCAACGTCGCGCATTTCCACCCGTTGTACTGCGATGACACTGCTGGACGTTTGTTCATAGACGTCTAGCATCTGTTTGAGATACGGCTCTGACTGCACCACGATATCGTCACCCAACAACACGGCAAACGGCTCGTTCCCAATAAACGACTGCGCACACCAGACGGCGTGCCCAAGTCCTAGTGGTTCTTGCTGGCGGATGTAATGGATATTGGCCATGTGATTGATGGACTTCACCTGTTCAAGCAACTGCAATTTCCCTTTATGTTCAAGGGTGACTTCCAGCTCAAACGCACTGTCGAAGTGATCTTCTATCGCGCGTTTTCCCCGTCCAGTGACGATGAGGATATCGTCAATTCCAGAAGCAACAGCCTCTTCCACAATGTACTGGATGGTTGGTTTATTCAAAATCGGGAGCATTTCCTTTGGCAGTGCCTTTGTCGCGGGCAAAAACCGCGTGCCCAAGCCTGCCGCGGGAATAATCGCTTTGCGAATCCGCTGTTTCATGTCCATCCTCCGTTTGCTGTCAGTCATCTTTTCGGAAGCGCGATGCCCTAGGGGCAGATGGTCGGTCTGCGCCCACCAGCGCAACCGACCCAACGCCCATACCGCAATCAGGATTTCGAATGCGTTAGGTCATAGACCGTCACGCCACCCACCTTCGTAGATGTAAAGTGACTCTCCACCCACTTCGTGATCGCTGCACTAGGGCTAGAACTGCCACCCATTGCGCCACCTGGGAAACCACCCGCCGTCGGGGCGCCAGAAGCCCCTTTACCGCCGAAGAAAGCTGGCATTTCGCCGTTCTCCGCGCCACGCTTCAAACTGCCATCGCCCGCGCCACCAAACGGTTTAGAGCCCGCCAAGAATCCCCTACCAAAGCCCATTCCACCGGCGATGAAATAATGAATCTTCCCTTCACTCACATAGCGTTTAAATTGAGCTAAGGTCGGTGTTGGGTCGCTGCCAGCAAACCCGCCAATCGCCATGATGGGATCCCCCGTCGCTAACTGATAAGGCGCAGCCGAGTTCGCACCGATGGTCGCAGCTACCCAGGTATAGTGTGTGGCATTCTGCTCAAGCAGGCGGATGATTGCCTGATTCGGTGTCGCATCGCCAGGCCCACCAAAGCCACCCGTCAATCGAACATCGCCAAGCCCATTGGCACCGCGTAGGCTACTTCCGCTTTTCCAATGATCCGATCCGGTGGTTTTCGATGTCCCTGAGGACTGCATGCCTGACTCGAATCCAGGCATCATCCGACGATTCCCAAATCCTCCGCCACCAAACGCTGCACCAGCTACAGTAGGTCCAGCCGTCGGGGTGGAACCTGTGTGCGGCGTCGTCACGGTTTGCAGCATGTAGGCAAAAGGTCCGACAAGCCCCGCCACCACAGCGATAATGCCTGTCAGTGCGGTGATGCGCTGGCCCATCTTGTAGATACACAGGATACCAATCACCGCAATTGCACCAACCACGAGCACGACAACGCGCAACCACGGCAGCCATGTGGGTGTCCGGTCAAGTAGGACAAACGACCAAACCGCCGTAGCTGCCATCGCTACTGCCAGACCCAACCGGGCGACAAGTTCGTTTCGGCTGCGCCAGAGAACATCGCTTCCGATACCGACGAGCGCACCAATGGCCGGCGCCAGCGCGACAGTGTAATATTGGTGAATAATCCCTTTCCCGAAACTAAATGCGAGTCCTGTGACGATAAGCGTCGCAGCCCACATCAACAGCGCTGGCACCGCGTCCTCCGAACGCCAGGCGCGACGCACAAGCCACAAGGCCACGAAGAAAAGAATCAAAGCAGCAGGGATAAGCCACGAGATTTGACCACCCATATCGGCGTGAAACAACCTGGCGATGCCAGTGCTTCCACTGAACATGCCGCCACCATGACCGCCGCGGCCCCCGCCCATACTGGACTCATTGCCAGTCAGCCGGCCAAAGCCGTTGTACCCAAAAATGAGATTGAGTAGGCTGTTGTCCTGAGAACTCCCGATATATGGGCGCTTATCGGCTGGTGTAAGCTGGACGATGGCGACCCACCAACCTGCCGATACGACCACCACGATGGCGCTCGAAACCAGCTGCAGAAGTCGACGGCGAACGGACACAGGCGCAAACAGCAGATAAACCACCACAAAGCCCGGAATGACCAAGAACGCCGCGAGCATTTTCGTCAAAAATCCCAAACCAATCAAACACGAGGCCAGAATGAGCCACTTGGTTTTACCCGCTTCCAGTGCACGCGTCATCGCATAGGCGCTCGCCGTGAGTAAGAGCACAAGGAGCGCATCTGGGTTGTTAAACCGGAACATCAGCGCCGCAACGGGCGTTGTCGCGAGTACGGCACCAGCGATCAGCGCGGCGCCAGGGCTGAACCAGCGGCGAACCGTGAGATACAAAACCCACACGCAAGCCACGCCTTCCAGCGCTTCCGGAACCAGGATGCTCCATGAATTGAGGCCGAAGATACGCGCCGAGAGATCCATCACCCACAAGGAAAACGGAGGCTTGTCCACGGTGATGAAATTTGACGCGTCGAAGGATCCAAAAAAGAACGCCTTCCAACTCTTCGTCGCCGCCTGTACAGCCGCGCTATAAAATGAGTTAGACCAACCAGAAGCGCTCAGTCCCCATATGTACGCAACGGCCGTCAATACCAACAGAGCCACAAGTGCGGGCCTAACCCACGGGGCATCCTCCTGCCTGCCACTCAGGAGCTTGGGCAAACGTTGGCGACCTGTCTCTGGTATATACGATGCATCCATCTCAACCATTTCCTTTCTACGAAACGCAGACGAACTGCTTCTCTCATTTATCGCTGTGCGTGAAAACACCCAACGTTTGCTGCCGATAAAATTGATGGCAAACGTAACGAGCGTCGCGAACAATTTACTGACCACGTCAGGGCACGCGAATCGCCGCATCACGAATAGGACGAACACCGAGACAAGATACGAGCTGACATTTATCGCGACGAATCGACCGACCTGCTTCCAACCGATGCTGCCTTGTTCCTTAAATGTCACGATGCGATTCCAAACGTAGCTGTTCATCAACCCAACCGCGTAGGATACCGTCTGCGCAGCGATGATATCCCAATGGCCGACATGCGTGAGGAGAATAAAAATTGCAAAATCCACTGCGGTATTCAGTGTGCCAACCAGTCCAAAACGGACGGTCTCCCCAAACGTACGCGTGGCCGGTATCATGTTCACCCCTCCATCAGCTTGCTGACAGGAGCATATGGAAGCTATATGAACTGAATATGAACTCGCGACACAAAAAAAGGACGCTGCTCCGCAGCGCCCTACGCATTCTGTTTCGTTGGCAAGATGACGGTGAACGTCGTCCCACGACCGACGTCACTTTCTAGCTGAATATGCCCTTGATGCAAGTCCACTATGCGCTTCACAATCGACAGCCCTAGCCCACTGCCGCCTTCAGCGCGACTGCGCGCCTTGTCCACCTTGTAAAATCGTTGGAACACCTTCTGTTGCTCCGACTTTGGGATGCCAATGCCAGTGTCCTCGACTTGCACCTTCACATTCGTCTCATCGGACGTAATGCGCACCATCAGACGTCCACCAAACGGTGTATACCGAATGCTGTTGACCAATAAGTTCATCCAAACTTGTTCCAACAAGTCTTGATCAGCCGTGAGCACCGTTTTCGGCAGTTCCAATTCAATATGGAGGTCCTTTTCCGACCACTGAGGTTCCGTGATGAGAATCGTGCGCCGGATTTGCTCATCCAAGCGATACGATTTCATCTTGATAGGGTGGTGATCAGACTCCAACGACGCCAATTTCAGCAGATTCTCGCTCATCCGCGAAATGCGTTCACTTTCCACTTCAATGGCCTCCAAGTACCTATCCCGCTCATGCTCTGGAATAATTCCTTCGCGCAAGGCCTTGGAAAACCCACGTATGGACGTCAATGGTGACTGAATTTCGTGCGATACGTTGGACACAAAATCTTGCCGCATCGTTTCCATTTGCTTGAGTTCCTGCGTCATCGCGGTAAAGCTCTCAGCCAGGACCCCAATCTCATCGCTTCGGTTAAATCGGATAGCCACATCAAAATCTCCTTTGGCCACCCGCCGAGTCGCAGCTGTAATCATTTGAATCGGTCGTATCAAATACCGGGACGCAACCAATATCAATAAACTTCCCACCACCAAAACAATCAACAACACAGTGACGAGAAACCGTGGGAATCCGGCTCTCGGCGGTGGCGGCGGAAGTCTCGGCGACACGAACATGGCATATTGCGTCTGACCAATTGAAAACGGTATCCCAACGCCCACAAAGGTATGATGTGGCATCGGCGTGTGATATGCACCATCAAACAATTCGACCGTGTTCCCCGCAAGTACTTGTTGCACCAACGGCACCGGGGTTTCCAAATTCGGATTGACCCCATACGCTCGACCGTTCATGATGCTCGAAGCGCCATTGTAGACCTCGATGTCGTACCCCTGCATACTGGCCACCACGTGAGCGTAATTCGCAAAATCGTGCAAGGAGTGGTGCTTGTACTCCACAATTGCCTGGTTGGCAGTTTTGATGATATCTGTTCGCATTTGCGACTGCGATTGCTTGGTATATAGATGAGACGTCACAAAAAACGCCACACTAATAGAGATGAGGACGATAGCAAGAAAGGTAAATACCGTTCGCAAATAGAGCGTCTTCAACATCACACCACCTCAAGGCGATACCCCAAACCACGAATCGTGGCAATTTTAAATGTGACGCCTAACTCGGCCATGCGGTTGCGTAGTCGTTTCACGTGCACATCGACGGTGCGCTCGTCACCTTGATAATCCACACCCCAAATTTCCTCAATTAACTGACCACGCGTAAAAATTTGCCCAGGATAGCTGGCCAATTTGAACAACACGTCAAACTCCTTGGGGGGTAAGACGACAGATTGTTGTCCCATGTGCACCTGGTAAGTCCGCCTGTCAATCGTCACATCGTCAATTTGAATCACATGTGAGCTATTGATTTGATACCGCCGCAGCAACGCTTTTATCCGAAAGATCAACTCTCGCGGTTCAAATGGCTTGACCAAATAATCGTCAGACCCCAATTCGAAACCCTTGATTCGCTGCTGAGGCTCCCCTTTGGCCGTAACCATGATAATCGGGATGTCGTATACCGATTTTACATTCTCACAGAATTCCCATCCATCCATGTTCGGCATCATGATATCCAGCACCACTAAATCCACTTGAAGTTTCTCCAAGCAACTGAGCGCCTCAAGGCCATCTGCGGCCTCTACCAGTTCAAACCCTTCTCGCCGAATATACAAACCAATTAAGTCCCGAATGTAGGGATCATCATCCACCACTAGAATGCGTACCAAAGGTACCCCCTCCTCTATGGATGAATATCAATCCATTATGAACTGAATATGAAGTGGCGTGTAGACGGTCATCTGCGCTTTGACGATCACTTTCCACGATACACTCACCGCACAAACAGACCACACCACACAGATACGCGCACGTTCGTCACACGCGTCCATAAAACAAACGCGGCACAGTTCCCCCGTGGAGGAACCGTGCCGCATTCATGTCTACGCACATCTATAGCCGCGATACATCACAGGCGAGATGGCCGCGCGTATGCTACCGAAATCTAGATAATCACGCGGGTACGTCACCCGATTATCTGGAAGCTGTTACCGTCGTACCCGCCGCAATCAGCTACGCGCTGTTAGTCAGTCGAGCATGAACGCCGCTGTATCATCGTATATTTGACGCTCTGCTGGATTGCTAGACTCCTCTGCGTCGAGCAATAATTTCGATCCGTCATAGTACGCATGCGACACCCGATTGGATCCGAAGCCATCCGAGCGCAGGAAGTTCAGCTGCGTCTCATAGAGCGACTGCGTGAGACTGTCGAGCGCGGTCAACTCGATTTCACCGCCCATGCCATGGCGCGTCGCAATTTGCTCGGCATTGCGAATACGCGTCACATCCGCGTCGGCGCCTTCCTCAATGTAGTTCGGTTGCAACCACGCTGCGTCCATACCGAGGGTTTGCCAATCCGCGGTGCCATTGGCGCCGTAAAACGGAATCCAGAAGATCGGCAGCCCGTTGCTGTGCGCCACGTTGGATGCTGCCTGGAACATCGCCTCGTCGCCAGGGAGGCCCGGGTTCAACTGCTCGTGATCCCAATATAGCCCCACCAGTTGCAAGTTCTGATAATTCGCTGCCTGCCACTTGCCAAGCAGCGTCGAAACATACCACTTCATGGCCGTAGTCCGCGCCGCCACCGCGTCTTCATCCGTCGAAGTCCCGTAAAAACTCAACTCCTGCCCATCGACGTTGCCAAAATCCGCGACGCCGTACGGGAAGTAGGGAATCGACAAGACCACTTTTTCCTTATATCCCGGCCGATTCAGCGACTGATTGGTCAGGCCGACCGCTTGGTTCAACGCGTCTAGCTCTTGCCCCGCTTGAAACAAATCATCAATATAGCCTGTCCAACCCGCCACCGTGTTCGGGACGTTGGAATACGGCGAGAACAACATCGTGTCAAACAGCGGGGAGACCGCCTGTCCCGCCGGATTGATGTACTCCAGCATCGGCACAAAGTCGCCAGCCGACCACGTGCCCAACTGGCCGTGGCTGCCCGTCGGGACGAGGAGCATGTTGGCGATGCCGTGATCGTTAATCGAATCCGGCGACATAACCGTGGACGGTGACGCAGTCGACGGCGCCACGACAGGGTAGGTCGGCGTCTCGCCAGTTTCCGTCGTACTGCCGGTGATGTCCAACCCCCGCGCAAACACAAACAATTCCACAGGGAACGCGATACGGATTTCCGTCGTTTCGACACCGGCGCTGCTATCAAACTGGAACACCTGCGTCGTCTTGTTCGTATCGCTCTCCGGAATCGACGAATTCACGGTCGTCAGCGCGATCCACTGGCCATTCTCGTACGCCTGGAACTGCACGTCACTCGGGTAATAGATGCCCGCTCCAGCGTCCTGTTCCAGGGTGATTTGCACGTGCTGCACATCGACCGGATTCGCGAACTGAACGGTGACCTGCCGGCCGCCTTGATGACAGTAACCTGTCCAGTGGACAGGATCTGTCAGCGGATACTGTTGATACTTTTGTTCATCCCTCTGAAAGGTCGAGTCAGCAAGCCCCGTGATGCTCGTCGAAATGGTTGCGAGGCTAGTCAAGTCTTCCGCCGGTGTCTCTGTCTCTATCGTATCCGCGTACGCGTGCGGGGCGGAAAAGACGCTCCCCACACAACCTAGCATCAAAGTCGTGGCAAGCCACGCAATGTATCTCCTTTTCATGACATCCTCCTGCGAAACCCGGTCAGGGGCAATCAGCGTCCGGAATCAGGCAGATTCGTCAGCGCCTTGTCATGAACCAGGCTGAAAGGAATTCGCAATGTGCGTGACCACACTGCTATACTGATTGGCCGCCGAAGCCGGGTACTCAATTTGCAACTCATAAATATTCGAGCCGACATAGACTTTGTCGTAAAAGATGTTTTGTCCATCCGTGCCGGACACGACACCCCAGTTGGACTGCGCGTCTTGGTACGTCGCCTGTTTGCCCGTCGCGAGCGAGGCCAACTCGCTCTTGACCGTGTCATGGTTGACGTTGTATTGGCCAAACGCTTTAACCGTCATCTCGGTATCGGAACTGGTCCAAGACTGTCCGTCGCCATCCTGCGGCAGTGCTTCCTGGTTAAACGCGGACGGAATCTGCAGTGAAAATCCATATCGGCTGTTGGTATAGTTCACGTATGTCAAGTTGGAGGTCCCGCTATCGGCCGTCGTAGGCGTTGTGGTATTGTCCTCGGCCGACGTGTTATTGGCTTCCCCCGCCCCGGTGCTGTTCGTCGTCTGCGTGGTGTTGTTCTGCGCCGTGTTCGAACTCGTCGCGTTATCTGTCGATGCCGGACTCGTGGCTTGTGTCCCACACCCTGTGGTCACCAAAAATCCGAGCGCCAGTCCTGCCGCCAACCACTTCTTGTTCGTCTTCAAACCCCTTGCCCCCTTATCTCCTGATGTGGCAATACCGCGCCACCTTTACGGGTGTACACAAATCTATTGTTGTGCCGTCAGTTTGGCATCCGCCGTCGAGACGTAGCCCGTAAGCGGCGTACCCGGTGCTTGTCCATCACTCGTGTCAGACGACTGAACTGCGATCTGAATTTGATAGACGCCGCCCGTTGCCGTTGGCGTCTGCGCCACCACGAAGTCACCAGCGTGCAGTGTGGCGATTTCATCCGTCATGTCACTCGAACCATAAACCGGAATGGACGAGTTCGTGCTCGTCGGATTCGCCACAGTCAACCGGTACACATTGGTGAGCTTCACATCCTGCGCGTCGACCCAACCCTCGCCCGCGATATGGTACCACGGCACCACATAGGCGCCGGCCATGCCTTGTGCCACCTGATCGATCACGACACCCTGCCCCACCGACACCGTCGGCGCTGGCCCGGTGTAGATGTACTTGTTCCACATGGCAAAGCTCCAGACACCGTTTTGGCTGAGGCCCATCTTCTTCTCAAACTTCTTGACCGCCGCCTGCGTCCCGGCGCCGAACTGGCCGTCGACCGTCAACCCGGCCCCTATCTGTTGATTCAAGTAGCGCTGGATTTCATCGACGCCCTCGCCGGAACTGCCGCTTTTCAACGGCCCGAAGAACATGTCCGAAATCCCGGCACTGACACTAGGGTAGTAAGGAACGCCCCCATAGTACGCATTGCTCTGCGCCGTCCCACTCGCGTTGTTCAGGTAGTACACAGGCTCCGTGTCACTTTGCGCCTGCGGTACAGCTGAACTGGAAGGGTACTGCTGATATTGATTGACGCTGCCACCCGCTGACCCGGCCAGTTCATTCATCAGACTGCCGATGCTCGAGGCCCAGTTGGGATCGGTTGCGTAGTGCACATTCATGCCCTTCAACGTCGGCGAGACGTATTCGCTGCTGCCCGGATTCAAGTAATTGTTGCGAACTTCCCAAGCTTGAAATTGAATCGCATACGCGTCACTCGGGAACATGCCAGCGTCATCGCCTGGATTCGAGTCGTACGCGCCATAGCCGAAGAGGTTATTTTTCGCCTGAGCGATCTGGCTCTTGCCCCACGCACTTTCCAAAATCGCGTGCGCAACCAGATAGTTCGCATCCACGCCGTATGTATTCTGCGCGGTGATAAACGATTGCCCGAGCCCCGTCATGGGGGATTGGTTGCTTTGCAGGAACTTATCAATGCTACTATCCGTAATGTCGCTCGGTGCGGAATACCGCAAATCTACATTCGTAAACGACTTTCCTTGTGTCTTTGAGAGAATTGCCGACCACGTAGCGGGTCCGACCACACCGTCGGCCTCTAGGTTATGGGCTGTCTGAAACGATTTGACGGCGGCCAACGTACTGGGGCCAAACTCACCGTCAATCGAGCCGACAGAATAGCCCAGCGCCTTCAAGTCCTGCTGAAGCGTCTTCACCGCTGATCCGGTTGACCCCACTTGTAAAGTAGGCTCCACCGCCTGCGCGTGTGCAACCACAGGCACCGCGACAGACAACACCATCGGCATCGCGCCGACAGCTAGCAAACGTCCGAATTTCATGAGTAACCTCCATATGGCTTTTGGGGATGAACGGCGTTTGGAGCGCGCGAACAACCGAGGCTGGATACGATTACTATACACCCCAGTAGCATAGAATGGTTACATTGATTTTCCATTAAAAAATGACTAAGTTTCGTATGATAGATTTGGATGGGGGTGGCGGTGGGGCGGGTGGGCGCAGGGCCGGCGGCGGGATCGGCCGGGTGGTGGCGCGGTGGTGGGCGGCGGGCGCAGGGCCCCCGGCTCGGCGGCCCCGGCCGCATAAGGTAACTTTTCTGCTCTATTTGTGACATTTCGCCACTGTAGCCGCAGATAAGGTAGGAAATCTGCTCTATTCGCGCGGATTTACTCAAAACCCTGCCCGAAAAAGCCAAATAAGGCATTTTTCATGCCCTATTCGCTGCAAAAATGGCCCGGGTGTCTTAATAAGACACCCGGGCCACCGCCGACCGACCAAATCAATTCGCGCTTGACGTGCTTACAGTGCTCGTGCTACTCGACGTACTGGCACTACCCGAACTACTCGAGCTACCTGCACTAGCCGAAGTGCCCGACTGTGCCGATGCACTACCGCGCTTTCCATGGTGAAATGCGTGGCCCTGTTGCGGTGCACCCGTGCGCTCCACCAGTTTCGTGATCATGGTATCGGCGTTGCTCAGGATTTTTTGTTCCTCAGATGACGTCAACTTGCCGGCCGAAACCGCCTTGTCTAACTGTGTCTTCTCAGCCGACTCAATGTCGGACACGAGCGTCGATTCGTCAATGCCCTTGCTTTGTGCGATTTGTGCGAGCGACTGCCCCGCTTTTAAGTCGGATTGCAACGTGCTCGTATCCACGCCGAGGATGCTCGCGATGTCACTCAGCGGTGCGAATGCTCCCTTGTTAGAGCCTGCGCCTTGGAATGAGCCCTTCGCAAATCCACCTGTATGTTCAACCATCTGTTGAATGCGCGACTGTGCATTCGTCAGCAGTTTCTGTTCCTGTGCGGAGGTGAGTTTCCCAGCCGAAACCGCCTTGTCTAACTGCGCTTTCTCAGCCGACTCAATATCGGAAATCAGCGTCGATTCATCGATGCCCTTGCTCTGTGCGATTTGCGCGAGCGACTGCCCGGCTTTCAAATCAGACTGCAGCGTGGTCTTGTCAATGCCAAGGATGCTTGCGATATCCACGCCCCAGAAGCCTGCACCCTTCGCATGATGGCCTTGTCCACTGGTTGTACTTGCCGTACTTGTCGAGGTAGACGACGTCGAAGACGATGTCGTACCCGTCGTATTGGTGGTTGCCGCATATGCCGTAACGGTTCCAAGGGCTGTTAACGTCATCACAGAACTTGCAATCATCGCTTTCAACTTCATACCAATTTCCTCCTTGATGCACATGGTGTTGCTTACATTGCGAAGCATAGACAGCCTCGCTTGAAATTCCCTTGAAATGCAGATTGAATTTTCATTGAAAATCACCCTGCGTCGAAACCTACCTACCTAGAAACCTACCCTACCTATGTAAGATAGCGTTGCATGCGGCGAACGATGTCCATCTTCTCATCGGCGCTAAGTTGCGGGAGCACCGCGCACAAGTTTCCTAGAATCGACTCAATTTGTTGACCTTCGTAGATTCGGCCTTCAATGCTGCCATCATCCAGCAGCCCCTTCACCCACAAATACCACTGACCATTGGCCCAAACGATACCCGCCGTATCCGAGTGGCGCCAGACTTCGTGGCCCTCATCGATAATCTCTTGCAGTGTCAAGTCAAAGTGATTGGTGCTCGTCGCAAGATGTTCAGGTTTACCATAGCAGTATGCAACCATCCACTGATCCATTGCGGTTGCCTCTTCCATAAACCAGATGCCTCCTTGCTTGAGTTTCATCGGGCTGGAACACGGCCTACACGTCATAGATTACGCGTCAAACGTTAAGATTCCATTGAAAAACGACAAGAATCTCGTGACGACCGTCAAGTATCATCACCAAGAAGCGATTCCACAGAAAAGCAAACGGCGCAACTCGGCAGTCTCTGGGAAACAGAACTGTCGGCTGCGCCACCTGCAAAACTTGTGAAACATCCTCTGTGGTAAACCAACCGGATTAGAGGAGAATCCCCTCTATACTATACTTACGTTGAAAATACGCCAAATCCGGGGGCCGAATCTACTGATCTACTATCAACAGGCCGGATCCATAGGCCGGACCAACACGCCGGACAACCCAAGCGAGGAGAACTCGATTTCGGTCGTCGCATTACTCAAATCGCAACGCGTCAATCGGCTTCAAATTGGCCGCCTTGCGCGCCGGATAGACGCCAAAGACGATGCCAATGGCTATCGAAAAGACCACCGATAAGACGATTGCGCTCACCGATAAGAGACTGCCGGTCTTCATCACCCTCGCCGCGACCATCGCCCCCGCGCCGGAGAAAATGAGCCCAATCAAGGCACCCGCCAGACTCAAGGTCAGCGACTCTAGCAGAAATTGCGTTGAAATACTGCTCTTGCGTGCGCCGATAGCTTTCCGAATGCCGATTTCCCGCGTTCGCTCCGTCACCGACACGAGCATGATATTCATAATGCCAATGCCGCCGACGAGCAGCGAGATCGCCGAGATGCCATCGAGCAACAAAGTCAATACCCGCGTGACGCCACTCAAGGTGCTGAGCAGCGTGGCCTGGTTCTGAATCGTGAAGTCGTCAGCCGTCCCTGGCGTGAGTTGATGGGCGACGCGCAACGTCGACTCGATTTCGAGCTGTGCCTGATTCATCACCTGTGACGACGTGGCAGAGGCGAGAATCTGGCTCACGGTATCCGATCCCGTCATGAGATTGACTTCCGTCGTGATCGGAATCGCAATCGCATCGTCTTGGTTCGTAAAGCCACTCGTCCCCTGACTGGCCGCCACGCCGATGACCGTGAACGGAATGCCTTGGATCTCAATCGTCTGGCCGACGGGATTCACGCGCTCCCCGGCGAACAGCGTCTGTTCTACCTGGCTGCCTAGGACCGCCACGTTGGCCGCAGAATTCACTTCTTCCTGTAGGAAGTACCGCCCCTGTGCCATCGTCACGTTTTTAATCTCTGGATATTGCTCGTTCGTGCCCTCAATGGCCGTATTGGTGTTGTTTGCCCCGTAAACGACCTGCGCCGTATGCGACACGACGGGAGACACGTACTTGACGTCCGGGTCTTGCTGCTGAATTGCCGTCACGTCAGCGGTCGTCAACGTCGACGCGCTGCCGAACCCCTGACTGATGCCACCGGAACTGGTCGCACCAGGCATGACGGTTAACACGTTCGATCCCAGCCCCTCCACCTGACTGGTGATGTTGTCCTTCGCACCCATGCCAATGGCGGAACTCAGGACCACTGCCATCACGCCGATGATGATGCCGAGCATAGTGAGAAAAGATCGCATTTTATTGGCGCGAATACTCCGCCACGACACGCGCAAGATTTCAATCCACATGCGGCGGCACCCCCTCTAGCTGTGGGTATTTCGTGTCGGACTCCACTTTGCCATCGCGGAAACGGATAATCCGCTTAGCGCGTTCCCCGACCTCATCCTCGTGCGTGACCAACACAATGGTGTTGCCCTGCGCATGCAGTTCCTCAAACAACGTCAGGATTTCCTCCGTCGTGTGGCTGTCGAGCGCACCGGTGGGCTCGTCGGCGAGAATCAGCACCGGGTTGTTCACCAGCGCCCGCGCGATCGAGACACGCTGCTGCTGACCGCCGGACAACTCGTTGGGCCGATTGTGCATGCGATTCGCGAGCCCGACTCGCTCTAGTGCCTCCATCGCCCGCTGCCGCCGTTCGCGCGCCGGAACCCCTGCGTACATCATCGGCAGTTCCACATTCTCCAGCGCCGTAGTCTTCGGCAACAGGTTAAAGTTTTGAAAGACAAAGCCAATCTTCCGGTTGCGGACATCCGCCAACTGGTCTTCCGACAGGCTTGCCACGTGAAATCCATCGATTACGTACTGCCCAGACGTCGGCAAATCCAAACAGCCAATCATGTTCATCGCCGTCGACTTTCCAGATCCGGACGGGCCCATAATCGCGACAAACTCCCCGCGCTCCACGGTCAAATTGACCCCATCGAGCGCGCGAATCGTCTGGTCTCCAATCACGTACTCGCGAACCAAGTCGCGGATTTCAATCAGGGCGCTCATTACCCACGCCCCCCACCAGATGAGGCACCTCCGCCAGCTCTGCTAAAACCGCCACCGCCGGCAAAGCCACCGCCAGCAAAGCCGCCAGCGGTCATGCCGCGGCCGCCAAATCCGCTACCTGTACTGCTGCTCGCCTGCACAACAGCCGCAGCCGTCGCGCTCGGCAACTCAAGCAAAATTTTCTCCCCAGCTTGCAGCCCACTCGTAATCTCGACTGAACTGGTACCCATGAGGCCAACTTGCACCGGTTGGAAGTAAAATCCTGCCGGAATACTGGAATTGGATTTCGATTTGCCGGCAGCCGCCGCAAACCCAGACGACGACGATCCACCCGCAGCACCGGACGCACCCGCCGACGCCCCACCGGCCATCCCAGCCGTGCCACTGCCTTTGGTTCCGCCGCTTTCATTCGTGCGGCCTCCAATACTACCACCCGAACCGGCGGCGGAATTGCCGAACCCACCACTCCAGCCACTCGTGGCCGTCGTGTTGCCGCCAGCGGATCCGCTCCAATTGCCCTGGAAGCTGCTATTCCCAGCCCCCGCCGCCGCGCCTGTTGCCGATTGGCTGGAGGCCGACTTGGTCCCCTGGACGTATACGCCTTCGATAGAGCCGACCTGGTGCAGCGCAATGGCCGGCACGGTCAGGACGTGCGAGTGCTCTGCGGTCTGAATCGTGGCACTCGCGCTCATGCCCGGCTTGAGCTTGCCAGACGAGTTGTCAATGGTCGCCATCACGGTATACTCCGTCACGTTAGAGACCACCTGTGGCGTCGGATACACCTGCGTGATGGTCCCCGTAAATGTTTGATTCGGGTACGCACCAACTGTAAACGTCACCGACTGTCCGGATTGAATAGAGCCAATCTGCGACTCGCTCACCTGCAGATTTACCTGCAAATCGTGCGCGTTTAAATCTTCCATCTCAATAAATCCACTGGATCCAGACGAGCTCGAACTACTCCCCGAGCTACTGCTGCTACCCTGTCCGGGCGCTTCGCCAACCTGACCGTTGACCGCTGTAATCACACCATCAATCGGCGCCTTCAACACCGTCTCACTTTCCGCAAGCTGTGCCGACTGCAAGGACGCCTCAGCGTTGGCGACCGACGCCTGTGCACTCGCGACGCTCGACTCATCCGATTTAATTGTAGCCGCAGTCACCGGCTGTTCATCATTTTTCAACTGCAACTGCGCCGCCTGCAAATTCTGCTGCGCAGTTGTAATCGCGTTTTTCGCATTTTGCAGCGTCGCTTCGTCGCTCGTCCTGTCGTTGTACTCCGCCTCAGCCGTCTTCAGATTCTGCTCTGCTTCATTGACGGCCTCTTGATTCTTTTGCTCTGTCGACTGCTCGTTCGCCTGGTCATTCGCAAGCTTCGTCTCGTCGGCCTGCACCGTCTGCTGGTCTTGCGTCACCTGGTTCTGCGCGTTTTGTACCGCCGTGTAAGCCGTATTCAAGTCGTTATATTCGCTTTGCGCATTGCTCACCTGTGTGGAATACGGGTTCGATCCGCTAAAGCCCCCATCCGCCCAGCTATTAAATCTCGCCTCTGCGGTCTGATAGGCCTGGTACGCCGCCTGCACCTGTGCCTCGGTGACGTTGCCGTACTGTGCCTGTGCATCCTGAAGACTTTGTTGGTCCTTCTTCAAAGTCGCCTGGTCGTTCGCCAAGGTCTGCTGGTCTACCGTGACAGTGTCACTCGGCGTATTCAGCGCCTCCTCCGCTTGCGTCAGCGCGTTCTGTGCCGATTGCACCTGCGCCTCGGCACTCGTGCGGTCGTTATATTCTTTCAACTGTGTCTGATAGCTTTGCTGCGCCTGCGTCACAGCGGTCTGCGCCTTTTGAATATTCAACTTGTCCGTCGCAATTTGCGCCGGTGTCGCAGTCCCCTGCTCATCCTGCGCCAATTTCGCCTCTGCAGAACTCAGACTCGCATTCGCCTGTTTGACACCCGATTCGGCCTGCTTCACTTGAATCTGTTCCGTCGAGTCGTCTAGCTTGGCCAATACCTGACCCTTCTTGACCTGCTGCCCAACCTTCGCGTTCAACGCCGTCACTAACCCGCCCGACGTCTGGAAGTTGAGGTCTAATGCAGTCGGTGCCTGAATCGTGCCAGACGTGCTGACCGACTGACTCACATTGCCGTAGCCTACGGTGTACAACTGTGTCGCCGACACCGGGCTCGTCTGATGGAGCTTCGCCATCGTGATCGGAATACCCGCCCCCAACACAATGACCACTGCTGCACCCGCATAAATCCATTTGCGCCGCCTGCGCTTCAAAAAGGGCTGCACAAATTCTGAGTTTCCTTGTGGGCTCACACCCATCTCATCGACTCCCCTTACACCATGTCAATTCCCGTAAGGCCCCGTCATCTTACAACCGATGTGTCTAATCTGTCAGAAGTTTACGAGACAAAGGGCGATACATGGCCAAAGCGTAGCGAAAGTATGTTGAATTTGGATTGAAATTGCTAAGGTAGGAAAGTGTTTGCTAGAGGGGAAACAAAAAAGTAAGAAGCTGTGACGACACAGCTTCTTACCCAGCTTGCGATACCTTAAGAGGTTTTCTTCGACTGCAGTTGTTTTTGCATCGCCTGCAGACCCTTGTAAGCCGGATCGGATTTCTTAACATCCTTCAGGCCGTTTGCAACAGCTTGTTTCGCCGCTGCGACATCACCTGCGGTCTGCTCAGCAATCGCGAGGTTCCACCAGCCATAGCCGTACGTCGGGTCGGCTTTCGTCGCCTTTTGGTAATACGGAATCGCCGATTTCGCGTCGTTCTTGTCGCGCAGATAAATGTTGCCGATGTTGTTGTACGGAACAGCAGACTTCGGATCTAACGCGGCTGCTTTCTTGTAGTACGCAATCGCCGCCGTGTCGTCCCCGTTGACGTGGCTAGCAACACCTGCGTTCAACTGCGCCTGTGCGTCATTGGGCTTCGACTTCGCCGCATCCTGATACTTCTTCAGGTTTGCGGAACCCTGATACTGCTGTCCACCCTCAACGATGGTCTTCGTGCCTGTTGTCGAATTCGTAATCGTCGTCGAGGCTTCGTTCGTCGCACTCGAGTTCCCCGTAGTCCCGGACGTACCGTTTGTTGTATTGTTCGCTGCACCACAACCGGTCAACACGAGGATTGCCAGCGCTGCTGCACCTACGGTTCCATATAAGCGTTTCATCCATCCACCACTCCCCTAGAGAATCAACGACAGGTTCTAGTTCCCATTGCGCGCGGACTCTCATTGGTCCTTACGATGCGAACAGACCGCAGGAATTATACACCATTAAGCAGTCTGCTTGTCCGCGTATACCGTACCAAAATCGACGGGATTCGTCATCCGTTCTGCGCAAATTCACAACATCTCCCAAGTTTTGAACCACGGCATGGTCATAGCCTTCGAGGTCGATTCGCAAAAGTTGGGGGTCGGTGGTTGACATCTCTGGAAGCAAAAACGAGCTGAGATGCCAATCCACCGCACATCGAGTGAAACCCTGGTTCTCTATCCAACCGCGCTACGAGAGGGGTCACATCCCCACGCCCGGACCGCTACTCGGTAGCGCCGGCGTGCGGTCTTTTCGCGGCTTGCGTTTGAATCGCTGAATCATATTGTCCAACATCACATAGACGACCGGCACCAACACCAGCGTGACCATCGTCGAGAACGCCAGGCCAAACGCAATGACCGTGGCCATCGAGGACAACGTTTCGGCGCCCTTGCCATAGCCAATGACGAGCGGCATCATGGCGAGAATCGTCGTCACCGTGGACATCACAATCGGGCGTAGACGAATCGGCCCCGCTTCCACCAGCGCTTCGGGCAGCGTACGCCCCTGCTTGCGCAAGTGGTTCGTGTAGTCAATCAAGACAATTGCGTTATTGGCGATTAACCCCATCACCATAATCACGCCAATCGCCGAATCCAAATTCAACGAGCGGTGCGTGAGGAATAGCCCCAACGCTGCCCCGATAAAGGTCGGCGGCAGACAGAACATGATGACCAGCGGCGTGAGCAGCGCCTCAAACAGACTCGCCATCAACATGTACAAGAGCAAAATGGAGAATCCGAAAGCGACTGCCATACCGACAAACGCACTCGTCAAGAAAGCGCCGTTCTGACCAAAGCCGACATAATATCCCTGCGGCACGCGAATGCTCTTGAGTTCTTTGCTCAGCTCCGCCTGCACTCGGCCTGACGTCACGCCGTATGGTGTGGCGCTCACCGTGACAGAGCGTTCGCCGTCCACGTGCGAAATCTGCGGTGGCTCCTGCGAAGAAGTCAGGTTCCCCAGTTGCGTGACCGGGACGAGATCGCCACTGTTGTTCTCCACTTGTATCTGCGACAAGTTGTTCAAGTTCTGCGAGTAGGACTGCGGCAATTGAACCACAATGTCGTACTGCTGGCTGCCCTCAAAGAACGTCGACGCCTTGGTACCTTGGAACGCTGTGCGCAAGGTCGATTCGACCTGCTGTGCACTCAGACCAAACTGCGCCAACGCCGCTTGGCTGATATTCAACTGATAATCGGGCGTCCCTGTTTGTGTTTGATTGTCGACATACTCCAGGCCCGGTGTCGACTTCATAATCTTTTCGACTTGGTTGCTCAAAATCTGCAGCGTTTGGTTGTCGGGCCCTTGAATCTGCACGGCAATGTCGTCTGATCCAGGCCCGCTTCCATTCGCCGACCCGGGTGACACGAGGATTTGCGCCCCTGGGATGTCACTCACGACATTGCCAAAATCGTGCGCCATCTGACTGATATCTTTCGTCGTGACGCGATTCGCGAACGTCAAATTGATGGTCGCCTGGTTGGTCTGGGCCTCTGCCCCGTACGACGATCCGCCAATTTGGTCATCGATTTGTTGAATCCCTTGCATCTTTTTCTTGGCCAATGCCTCGACTTGTTCGGTCACTTGCTTGGTCGTGTCTAAGTTCGTCCCGTCTGGTGTTTTAATGGAGATGGAAATCTGCTGATTTCCGACATTCGGCACCAGTTCAAACCCAATCGACGGTACCAGCGCAAAGCTCAAGACAAGCATCCCTGTAGCGGCCGCCACCACCGTTTTGCGGTGGTTCAAACTCCACTGCAGCACCTTCTTGTAAATGCGGGTCAAATCGTACATGCCTCGCCCGACCCAGTCAAACGGTGCCCAAACGCGAAATGGCGCGGTCTTCCCAGGAATCGTCTCTTCCATTTCAAAACGCCGGCCACGCAACAGCCGTGACGCCAACATCGGTGTGAACGTCAGCGCGACGAACAGCGCCGCGATATGTGAGAAGCTCACCGTGAGCGACAACGGACGGAACAACTGCCCGGCGATACCTGGCACAAAAATGGATGGCGCAAAGACGCAAATCTGCGCAAGCGCCGCCACCACGACGGCCAAGCCGACCTCTTTGGTCCCCCGTTTCGCCGCTTCAATCGAATCGATGCCCGCTTGTCTCGCCCGGAAAATACTCTCCAGTACGACAATTGAAAAGTCGACCAAGGAGCCTAGGCCGACCGCCAGACTACCCAACGTCACGGAGTTCAATGACAAATTGCTAAAGTACATCAGCGCAAACGTCGCCAATGTCGCGATAGGAATCGCCACCGCGACGACCACCGTCGTCCGAATGCTCCGCAGAATTAACAAGATGACCAGGATACCAAAGATGAAGCCAAGAATCGTGTGATTCACGACTGTGTCAACCGTATCCCGAATCGACTGCGCGCTGTCCGACAACACCGTCAGATGCATCCCTTGCGGCAGTTGAGTCTCCAGTTGTTGGACCTCTTTATGCACTTCGTTGGAGACCGTGACGGTATTCGCGTCACTCGCCTGGGAAACAGATAGTGTGACGGCCGGTTTGCCGTTGACCGACGAAATCATCGTTACCGTCTTGTTGCCGTCTTCTACGTCCGCAATATCCTGAAGTTGCACCGTGCCACCGCCACTTAAGGGAATCGGGACACGATTCAACTCGTCTGCCGACGAGAACTCACCATTGACGTGCAGTGGAATCTGTAACGAACCCTTTTGTACTTGTCCCGCGTCAGTCGAGAGGTTGTCTCCTTGCAGCGCCTGAACGACTTGCTGGATGGATAAGTGATAGTACTGAAGCCTGTCCGGTTTCACATTGACCGTGATTTGTCGGGTCAAGTTACCCGCTGGCGTCACGCCCGCCACGCCGTTTAACTGCTGCAGCGCAGGTTTCACCACATCGATGGCTTCGTCGCTAATCGCTTGCTGTGTCTGACTTCCGTAGAGGGACAAGGTCATGATTGGTTGACTACTCGGGTCAAACTGCTCGACCCCAGGCGTTCCCGCATCACTTGGCAGTTGGCTTTGTGTCTGCGAGACAATGCTGCGCATCTGATTGAGCGCCTCATCCAAGTTCGTCCCATAGTTGAACTCGACAATGACCAAACTGCTGCCTTGTGTCGAAGTAGACTGAATCTGGGACACACCCGACAGGCCTTCTAATCCTTGCTCTATCGGATCCGTCACCTGTTGCTCCACAGCCTCCGGCGATGCACCAGACCAGGAAGTGGCGACTGCAGCCACAGGCAAATTCAATTTTGGATACAATTCCTCCGGCAGTTGAAATACCGAAAAGATACCCACAATGACTACGGCAATCATAATCATTGTGATAGTCACCGGCCGGCGAATTGAGAAATTCGCGATTTTCACCCATCTATCTCCTATCTATTGTTTGGCAACAACAGCTGAGCCATCTTTGGAGACGACCTTGACCTTATCCCCGTCCGAGAGCAGGTTTTGCCCTTGCACGACAATTTGATCGCCGACTTTGAGGCCACTGGTGATCTGATATTCCGTACTCGACATAGAGCCTACCTGAACAATGCGGCTATGGACCACACCCTTGTTCTCCACAAAGACTTCCTCGGCACCACCTTGTAAACTAAGCACCGCGTCCGCTGGGACGAGAATCACTTTCTTGCTGCCCTGGTCGACCAACTGCGCCTGCACTTGTAGCCCCGGTAAAATCTGCGAGTGTTTCCCAGGAATCGTGACGTCCACTGCGTATTGATTGGTGGACTGGTCGAGCTGTGGATGAATGGTCATCACCTTGCCGGAAAAGCTTTGGTTCAGACTCGGCACAGACACATTGACCGCCCCACCGACGTGCACTTTCCCGATATCGGATTCCGGCACATTAATGGTCACCATCACCGGGCTGGTGGTGGCAATCGTCAGCAAACTCGTCTGTGGACCCACCTGCTGACCGACCTGCGCGCCAACGGCTTGCACCACGCCAGAAATCGGCGACACGACCTTGCCGTCCTGAATCTGCACCTGCAAGGTCTTCTGAGCCGCATCCGCCTGGGCTTGGTTTTGCCGCAGTGTGCTTTCTGCGTTGTCCACAGTCTGCTTCGCCTGTGTTTTATCCGCCGCGATTTTCTTCGCCATGTTGAGCGCCGTCACGGCCGCGTCATACTGCGTCTGCGCCTGCTTTAGCGAAGCCTCCGCCGCCGTCACCGCCACTTTGGCCTGCTGCGCGGTGTTGCTGTCACTCGCCGGTGGCGCCGCATCGGCAACGCCCTTCTGCGCATTCGCCAGATTGGCCTGCGCTTGCGCAACCGCACTCTGCGCCGACGCCACACTTTGCACACCGCTGTTATATTGCTGCTCTGCCTGCTGCAGTGTGTTGTACCCGTTACTCAAGTTTTGGTAAATCGTTTCATCAGCCGATACGAGTGACGCATACGGGTTTGTACCCGCAAATGCCCCATCTTGCCAGGCTTGATAATGGGATAGTGCTTCTTGGTAGGCTTGCGAGGCTTTCTGCACCTGATCTTCAGTGATACTCCCGTACTCTTGCTGGGCTGTATCGAGCGACTGTTTTAAGATGGTCAAATTACTTTGCGCAATATCGAGCTGCTTCTGTGCGGAGGTCAGCGCCTGTTGATCCGCCTGGACCACAGCCTGTAAGGCCGAGCTGTCCTCCGGTGTCGTCGCCGTCCCACTCAAGGTCTGCTGCTCCTGCAATTGCGCTTTTTGTAAATTCACTTGCGCCGTTTTCACCGCAGCCGCCTGCTCTGTCACGGCGCTTTGAGCGGATGACACTTGTTGTTCGGCGTTGATGTTGTCGTTATACATCGCCTTTGCGTCCGCGTACTGCTGTTGCGCACTGAGGACCGCCGCGTTCGCCTCTTCTGCCTGGTTCTGCTGCTGGACGACGGTAGACGGATCTAATGCCGCCAACGTCTCCCCCGCCTGCACCTTCTCGCCGACGCGCACATTCAACTGCGACAGCTTCCCGGACGCCGCCGGCGCCAAGGTCGTTTGAATATATGGCGTCACGGTGCCTAAATACGTATCGCCAATCGTCTGTTTCGACATCTGAACCGTTTGGATGCTGACAGCCTCCGGAGGCAACGATACCTGTTTTGCCGACGCGCCCGTCACGCCACATCCAGCCACCCCACCGCCAACGAGCATCATTACGCCGATGAACAGGAGTGATTGCTTTCCTGCATGCTTCCCCATTTGTTGTAGCCCTCTCTTATGTTCGTTTCTACGAAGTTCACTTCACTTCTACTTCAGTGTACTTCTACGAAGGGATATTTCTCTGTGTTGAGATTCATGATGCGTTGAATAATTTAGTAACTATAGCATTCATTATGCGGACTCATACTTCTTTTCGCAATAAAGATTCATAGGTATGTGTGAAGGATATGGGGCAATTGTGGATTCCTGAAAAAGTCACGATAAAATCTCGATAGACGTAAATTACGAAAGGTGTGAGGATACCAGACGCTGCACCGCGACATGAAATCTGCCGCCCCTCAGATACTCCTCAAATAGATTAACAGGCACGGGCCGACTATACAAATACCCTTGCACTTCGTCACAGGCTTGCGCCTGTAAGTACTGTAACTGCTCCACAGTTTCTACGCCCTCCGCGATGACAATCAGTTTCAGTTGATGTGCCAACCGAATCACAGCGCGGACAATTTGGGTGGAACTGGCGTGATGGGGTGCACGACTGATAAACGACTTGTCCAACTTGATGCCGTCCACATCGAGCCGCTCTAACCAGCTAAGCGAAGAATATCCTGTGCCGAAATCGTCCAAGTAAATCGCAATGCCCAAGGCCCGTAACTGCCGGATAGCCTCATCAGGCAAGGTCTCTTCTGGGAGGATAGACGTCTCCGTCACTTCAAATTCGAGCCACTTCGCGTCAATCTCATATTGACGCAACAGGGATTGCACAATATCTACAAAGTCGCATTCGAGCAGTTGTTTCACCGAAACATTAACCGATATTCGTATTTGTGGAAGACCGGCATCACGCCATTGACGAAGCTGACGGCACACCGTTTCAAGCACCCAGTTACCCAGAGGAATCATGAAATTCGTATCTTCAGCGATGCGGATAAATTGAACTGGGGAGATGGCACCAAAAATTTTGTGCTGCCAGCGAAGGAGCGCTTCAGCACCAATCATCTGCCCGGTCATCGTATCGATTCGAGGTTGATAGTAAAGGACAAACTCGTTGTTTTTAAGCCCCTTCACGATATCATTCGACAACCGCTGATACCGATAGTTCCCAGCACCATGCGTCGGCGCAAATCTCTTAAACCGGCTCCAAAAGCGACCGCCAAACACGCCCTCACCCCCTTCTATCTTGAACAAAAGATTCCAATCAACCAAAATCCTCCCCGAATGCCAGGTGGACTTAAAAATGCTACTGCGTTCCATGCCGAATGGTAAAGTGGCAAATCGCCACCACGATTCCCAAATGCCGTCTCGGGAACCTGTGTGACTTTGATTTGAAAGAACACGGTTGTGTCTATTTGCCTCAGTTAATCAATTCCAAACCTGGGTAGCGTCCCATCAAGTGGTGTAAATTGTTTGAGTGCAATCACTCTGTGACTTGGGTCATTTATGTAAAACAGAGGTCGGTGCCAGTAACTCTTGTTCCTGAGTTCCCGTCAGTCTCGCCATCGACTCTCTGCTAAAGTATCGCCGTGCAACGATCCACTCATCGTTTTGCTCCTGGAGAATGGCTCCACCAAGTCGTATCACGGAATCCCGATTTGGAAAGATGCCAACCACGTCAAAGCGTCGCCGCAGTTCACGGGTTAAACGTTCCAGCGGGTTTGTGGAGCAGATTTGCTTCCAGTGCTCCTTTGGAAATGCCATGTAGGCAAGTACGTCTTCCTCTGCACGTTCTAGGACATCCATCGCCTTCGGAAACTTTCCCTGGAGCTGTTCTACGACAACAGCAAGTTGTTGTTTAGCTGCCTCCTGCGTTGGTTGAGCGAATATTGTCCGGACAATGGACGAGACCATCGCCTGTGACGTCCTGGGTACCTGACTCAAGATGTTACGCATGGTGTGAACTCGGCATCTCTGCCAGGTAGCTCCTGTTAAAGCAGATGCAATGGCACTACGTAGTCCTTCATGGGCATCGCTTATCGCCAACTGAACGCCTCGCGCAGACCACGTGCAACAAGACTACGGATGAAAGTCAGCCAGAACGAGCCGTCCTCACTGGTACCAATGTCAAATCCCAATACCTCTCTCTCACCGGTGGCTCTCACCCCAATGGCAATCACAAACGCCATACTCTGGACACGTCCGCCCTCACGGACCTTGGGAAACGTCGCATCCAACCACAAATATGGATACGTTCCTTCAAGCGGACGGTTCTTGAAGTCCTGCACAACGTCATCTAGCTCCTTAAGATGCGAGATACTTCACTCTTGCTGATTCCCTGAATCCCCATGGATTCAACCAACTCATCCACCTTGCGGGTACTCACACCATGCACATAGGCCTCTTGAACAACCGATAAAAGCGCCTTTCCAGCTTTTCTCCTGGGTTCCAGAATACTGGGGAAGTAACTCCCTCTACGAAGCTTAGGAATCTGTAGATCAATCGTTCCAACACGAGTGTCCCACTCTCTATCACGGTGTCCATTTCGACTATTACTGCGCTTGTTAGTACGCTCGTAGCGTTCAGCACCGATAAGCGAGCTGACCTCAGCATCCATCACTGCCTGCGTAAGGACTCTCAGACCCTCCTTCAAAAAGTCCACATCACCATCTTCTAATCCGATCTTGCGAATCAACTCCAAAAGTGCGATCTTATCCGTATAAGCCATCGATGTGCCTCCTCTACTGATTGCTCGTCACTTTTAGTAGATTGCACTCGATGGCTTTTTCGTCAAGATCTAACCACTGAATTTACACCACTACTTGAGACTCTAACCCAAACCTGATACAGTACAGATACGTTTTACTCGGTTACAACGGTATGGTTTGGCGAACTCTCCAAACCTTATATTTGGCAAATCAGTGGAAACGCTGAGACGCAAAGCTACGGGTCTAAGGGCGTCTGCCTATGATCGCCGGGTTGCTAACAACTTAGAATCTTGTTGAGCAATCCTACCCGTTTAGGATTGCTCTTTTTTTGAATTCAACAGGTTTAGCACCCTTGTTGCTCTGGAAATCGTCGGGGGGATAAAGAATGGATATCTCAGTTCGAGTGGACAAAGCTTTCAGTTCAACTGTCCTAGCAGTCGTGGGCGAAGTCGATTTTTCCACAGTAGAGCAGGTGCTCTCCCTAATGGACAAGCATAGATTGGACAACGTCGTTCTCGACTGGAGTGGAATCAGTTTCATTGATTCTACAGGCATCGGCCTGATTCTGCGCGCCATTATGGAGATTCGAGATGCGGGTGGTCAAATAACTATCGTTTCCATCCCGACGCCAATCGAGCAAGTTCTGGAGGAGATGGGCGTTATGGACATCATCTGTGAATTCATGAAGGAAAACGTATGAAGACGAACGAGCTGCTGCATCAATTCCGAAAGTACCTAAATACCGTGGACGACTCAGGGGACGAGCTACGGGCGGCCGAGTTTATTCAAAAAATGCTCCTGGACGATGAGATTCCACCATGTCCGTCTCTATCGTGTGCAGGCATCTCCTTGCCGGCGTATCGACTCAGCGGAGATTACTACGATTTTATTTACGATCCCGCCAACGGCCGCTACTGGATATTTGTTGGCGATGTCATGGGCAAAGGCATTCCTGCATCACTGCTCATGGTCATGGTCCGCGCCACCGTTCGCGTATTGACAAATTACAACCAGACGCCGAGCGAACTCGTACGTAACTTGAACAACTTTCTATTGGGCGATATGACGCGCCTACGCGCCTTTTCAACCCTGTTTTGTGGGCAATTCAATGTCCACTCGGGTCAATTTACATATACCTCTGCTGGGCATCCGAGTCCGATTATCGTCAGGAAACACAGCGGACAGGCGGAGAAACTGGAGGTCAAGGGAACCGTCGTCGGCTTATTAAAAGATAGAGAATACAAGGACTTTTCCACCCCATTCGAACTAGGTGACTTACTCATCCTGTGCACCGATGGGATTTTGGAGGCCATGAACGCCGACAAAGTACAGTACGGCTACGAGCGGCTCGGTGAGTCCGCTGTCGCACATCAACATCACAACGTTCACGAGATCATCCACCATATTGCCGGCGATGTGAGGGAATTTGCGCAAGAAATCAGACGGGATGACGTGACACTCGTCGCGGTTCGACGCGAGAAGGGAGGGGGTCAAGATGAAAGATACGATAGTGACGAGAGGTAAAACCATTCAAGAAGCAATTCAGAAGGCGGCAAATCACTACCAGGTGCCAGAGGACGAAATCGAGTATGAGGTCGTTCGAACAGGTCGTCGCAATCGAGTCTTTATCATTCGCTCGGCAGTCATTGAAGCGAGGAGGAAAACTCCATCTATCGAGCGCTTCGACGCGCAACCGAGTGCGGTTCCTGCAGCGGCACCTTCAGCCACAGAACTCGTCCATTGGGTCGAACCTGAGCACATCAAGGACATATCCACTTTCGAAGAAACCATCACCGAAGGGACGGTCTGGGTTTCCAATAACCGCGTGTTTTGCAAGAACGGAACGTATCACTATGCGCGCATCAAGCCGGCTCGGGGCGTCCTTGTGCGCCTCAACGGTCAGGTTGTCGACACCACGACCGTCGTCAGCGAAGAAGATGTGATTGACGTCGAACTTCAACATGAGACCGTTGAGCCACAAATGAAATTAACGGTGTCTGAAGATAGGATGCACGTATATTTAGATGTGGTTCCCGGCTACCGGGTGATGAGACAGTTAAAAGACTGTCCACCTCGCCGAGAATTAATCCTCGAAGTTCAAGAAGTCAAGCAGATAGTAAACGGCATTACCGAACTACAAGTCCTTCAAGATTTAAAGAAACTCGGCGTCAAATTCGGCATTGACCTCAACGAAATCAAGCGCGCGTGTAGCGCACAGGAGCCGGTGACCTGTGTCGTGGCCCAAGGCATCAAGCCGATGCCTGGCAAGGATGCCGAGTTTGAGCCCACCTGGTTGGCGCGGAAGCAACACAAAGACGTTTTATCGATTTCGGACAAAATTGACTGGCGAGAGCAGTTCAGTCTGCCCACTGTCAAAGCTGGAGAAGTCATTGGCCGCGTTATCCCAGCCACAGCAGGTGTACCCGGAACCAATGTGTTCAACCAAGAAGTGTTTCCTGAGCCGCCAAAGGAACTGACGCTCGTCGCGCAGCGCGGAACCGCGTTATACGAGGGTGGCAACCGCATCGTCGCGATCGAATCTGGACGTATTGTGGTTCAAAAGCGCTCTGGGGTGCTCAACTTCAGCGTATTGCCACAATATGTGCACCGCGGAGACGTCAACATGAAAACCGGCAATATCCGGTTTCATGGGGATGTCTATATCTTAGGCAACATAGAAGAAGGCGTCACCGTCGAGTGTGGCGGAAACTTGCATGTGACCGGTACAGTCGCACATTGTGTCGTGATAACTGGTGGAGATGTGTTCATTCATGGGGCTGCTGTCGGTGCCAACATCATCTGTGGTCGAACCAATTTCCTGTGGGATACCATCCTGCCAACCTTCAGATCTATTCATGAAGATTTAATCGATTTAATTGCGGCCATCAAACAACTGGAAATGAACCGGTCATTCAGTAAAGTCGATCTCCGAAGACATGGTCTGCAGCCCTTGCTCAAACTATTACTCGAGGTGAAATTCAAAGACCTCCCAGCTCGAATTCGACAAATCAGTGAGTCCATCAAACAAGAAAAACAAAATGTAGACCCTGACTTAGAGCAGATTGTCGACTTTATGGAGAAGGCGTTTCTCTATTTTCACCCACTGGTCACCAACCTAGCGCAACTCGAATCTCTTTCGGACTTCATGATGTCCGTCATTTCGTCGATTGAATTCGATTCAAATAAACGAATGAATATTAAGGCCCAAAGTTTGACCAATTGCGTGATTAAGTCCGGATGGAATGTCGCGGTTGAGCGATTCTGTTACGGCTCAGACGTTCTTTGCAGAGGCGGCATGCGGGTCGATGGCATTTTGCGCGGCGGTCGAGTTGAAGCCGGTGAATTCATTGAGGTCAACGAAATCGGATCGAACAGTGGCGCGCAAACCATCGTCGCCGTATCGCGTAAAGACGGCTACATCACCGCAGAGATTGTCGGGATGGACACCCTGATACGCATATCAAACCTATCCAAACGAACCCACACGATGGAGATATCCGTCCGAGCCCATATCGATTCCGAAGGAAATCTCAAATTGAGTTAAGGAGTGATCTGTATGCTTGATGTAAAGACGAAACTCGCACCACCAACCGTCACTTTGTCCTTGTCCGGTTCACTAGATATCAATGGCGTGGACATCCTCGAAGACGAGATCGCGAAAGTGAACTTTGAGGCCATCGATGTAGCAGAAATCGACTTTGAAGAGATTGAATTCATCGATTCAACCGGCATTGGCTCCATTGTGAACTTCACTCAGTTCTTGGCTGAGCGGCGAATCGATAAAAAATTTGTCGGTGTGAGCGAAGAGGTGAAGGAAGTCTTCTCCATTATCGGGTTGAGCGACATCCTTAGCTAATCTTGCAGAGCGTTTCATTTTACAAAAAGGCTACAGAGAAAAGGAGTGACTGACCTTGTCAATCACCATGGACAAACACCAGCTCATCACGGACCACATTCGCTCGCTTCTACAACTCATTGGCGAAAATCCGAACCGTGAGGGACTCTTAGACACCCCAAATCGCGTCGCCAAAATGTATGAAGAAGTATTCGCGGGTGTGGGCATCGCCCCAGAGACCGCACTGACGACGACCTTTGCGGAGGACTATGAAGGAATGGTCATCGTCAAGGACATTGATTACTACACCTTTTGCGAACACCACCTCATCCCATTTTACGGGAAAGCGCACATAGCTTATTTACCCAGTGGACGCGTGGTGGGACTCAGCAAATTTGCGCGGTTGGTTGAACTCGTGTCGAAAAGGCCACAAGTACAAGAGAGAATGACACAGCAAATCGCAGATGCCGTGATGAATGTACTAGAGCCAAAAGGTGTCATCGTGACATTGGATGGGATACATCTGTGTATGTGTGCCAGAGGCGTAAAAAAGCCCGGTACTTCGACTGTAACAACAGTCAAACTCGGCGCGTTTTCCGAACATGCTTCCCTGGTTCAGGAGTTCGAACAAGCTCTATCAAGGCAATAACCAAAGGCGGAGATAGCAATGATGTATATGTCCCGGAAGGTAACCTTTTCGGCAGCCCATTTTTACCGGATTGACAATTGGAGCGAAGAAGAAAATCAGCGCGCATTTGGGCCGTGCAGCAACCCAAACGGTCACGGCCACGACTACACATTAGAAGTGATGGTGCGCGGTGACATCGATGAGAAGACCGGGATTGTGGTCAATATCGTGGACGTGGATAAGGTTGTCCAAGACTTCTTACACGCAGAAATCGACGGGAAGTTTTTGAATCATGAACATCCATATTTCCACGAGAACTTACCGACCACAGAAAACATCGTAAATTTCATCTGGGATTCATTACAAGATAAATTTTCGGACTGTGAACTGCATCATCTCCGATTGCACGAGAATGACTTCCTATATTCAGAAAAGGAGTTCGGGCCCATGGTGCAACTGACGAGAAAATACCACTTTAGTGCCGCGCACCGTCTGCACAGCGACCAGTTAACGGACGAGGAAAACGTAAAACTCTTTGGGAAATGTAACAACCCACATGGCCACGGACACAACTACAAACTGGAGGTCACCGTGCGCGGACCAATCGACCCCGTCACCGGTATGGTGATTGGACTCGCCGAGCTAGATGAGACCGTTTCCCGCATTGTGTTACAGCAGTTTGATCACAAACATCTGAATCTGGATACAGAGCAATTTAAGACGCTTAACCCTACATCCGAAGTCGTTGCAACGGTTATCTGGGACATGTTATGCGACCACGTTCCAAACCTGTATAAAGTTGGGCTTTGGGAAACTGAGAAAAACTACTTCGAGTATTACGGGGACGGTCAGGGAGTGAGCAAATGATTCACTTTGATTCATTTGAAGGAAGGACCATTGCCATCACCGGCGCAAGCCGTGGCATTGGTCGTGAGACAGCAAAATGGCTTGGCACTTTAGGCGCAAACGTCGCGTTAGGCGCCCGCACAGAAGATGAACTAGACGAAATTGCCACGCTCGTCGAACAATCTGGTGGACATGCACTCCCCATGTATCTGGACGTGACGGATGAACAGTCCGTTCTGCAGTTCCGCGACGCATGTGTCGAGCAATTTGGCCGTGTGGACGGCTTGGTCAACAGTGCGGGCGTCGGTACGTTTGCGCCTGTACTCGAACTTTCTACGGATGCGTTCGAGCAGATGTTGTCCGTCAATGTCAAAGGGACGTTCTTGTGCGCCAAATACTTCGCGCAACAGATGGTTCAACAACGAAGCGGACACATTGTCAACATTTCATCGATTGCGGGAACAGTCGCGCTTCCTGGCGGCGGTGGCTACTCTGCTTCCAAATTTGGCGTAATCGGGTTATCCCGCGTCTTACAGGTGGAACTGCGGAGAAGTGGCGTGCAAGTGACATCCGTTTTACCGGGCGCAGTGAACAGTTCATTTTGGGATTCTCTTCAAGACAAACCTGACATGGCGTCCATGATTCCCTTGTCCACGCTTGCCAGGCATATTATCTACTTGCTTTCTGAGCAAGAAGGCGCGTTTGTGGATGAAGTGACCATCATGCCTCCATTCGGCATCTTATAGAAGGGAACTGACTGCAGTGAAGCATTTTCTCGGAAAAATGATTCGTCCTTCGCTAAAGGATAGTCAAGCAGAGCGGATGTTTCCTCCACTGCCAACATATCTGGACAAACGCGATGCACAGCAAAAGGCGCTTGTTGGATGGGCCGCACGAAGAATCGGACAACTCCTCACGCTTGAGGTAGAGGATACAGACCTTTTGTTTTATCGAGCGTTTACGTATCAACCGTCTCAAAAGAGCGAAAGTGACTTTGATAACATTCTCGGATGTGCAGAGCGCCTCGTTCAATTGGGCCCGGGCGCAGAACACGCTTTGACCGGTCATCAAGGCACAAGCCTCAACGCACAACTGGAGGCGTGCCTAAGAAAGGTCCAACAGGAGTTTTGCGAAGAGGATTCAGGTCTCGCGAAACGAATCGCTCCGTCTCACGTGGAAAAAGAGCACCGGGCTTCCGCTCAAAACGTGATAGACGAATGGAATCCAGATGTGTGGCAGATTTATCGCGATGTGATGTTTGCAGCAACGCAAAAAAAGTTTCTGCTCATCGCTGAACATGAAGTGAATGCGTATATAGAGGGCCGCACACTGCTCGAGATGGAAATTCGGGAACGAGCGGACATTACGACGTGTCGGCAGGCCGCTCAACAAATGTTCCTAGATTTACAGCACGACAAATCATCCGTGATGGGGTACTTATTGGCGATTAGTGAAGCGGTGACCAACATCCTGAAGCACGCCGAGTACGGAACCATTACGCTCGTGGAAAACGGCGAGTCGATTCACGCCATCATCAAAGATACGGGACCCGGATTCAATTTGAGAGACCTTCCCAAAACGACTTTGCTCGCCGGTTATTCTACCAAAAAATCATTAGGACAGGGATTTACGCTGATGATGAAAATGAGTGCGCAAGTCTTATTATCTACGACGTCAACCGGCTCAACCATCATCCTTGTCTTCAACAAGAAAGCCGATGGTGAACGAAATCATGCATGAACACATCGATATCGCCATACGTAAATCGATTCGAACAGCGGCACTCATCGATGGATTTTGGGCGCGTTGGCTGGTCCACGGGATGAACCCGGAGATACTCTCGAGCGTCCGTGAACGGCTGACCACACTCGAGTCGTGGACCGATAACTGGGAAGCTATAGCCTATCAAACTGCCGTCGAAGCTCAAAACCTAAGGCGACAAAAGTCGTTTCATGAGGCAGAACATACGTTTCGCTTAGCAGCGCTTTACTATAATCTGGCACAATGGATTTTTCCTGAAAATTGCCCGGACAAACGTCGCCTCTACCAGTTGGTGAAAGAAGCGTTTCGCAGCGCCGACGATACTTCTCCAATTGAAACCAGGTACGACGAAATTCATCTTGACGACGGGATTTGTGTTGGACGAATTCGGATACCCAAGCATCCCGTTGGGTGCATTGTCATCATCAATCCGATTGATTCGTCCAAAGAGGAACTGTTTCTGTACGAACAAGATTTCTTAGAGGCGAATTTCGCCGTCGTGAGCTTTGACGGACCTGGGCAAGGCGACAGCTATATTTTCCATGACATCAAGGCGACAGAGACGAACTGGCGCCAATTTGTCGACAGACTTATCGAATATGCCGCTTCAGCTTTTCCCAGCCTGCCGCTGTTCTTATTTGGAACGAGCTTTGGTGCCTCATGGGTGGTATACGGAAGCTGCGATGATCGAATCTCCAAATCTGTAGCGGTCAGTCCAGCATTTGATAGAGGCCAGATGTCCATGCCAGACTACTTCAATGTGCGAATGGACTGTATTCATGGGGAGGGGCCTGATCCATTCCCGAACTTCGCCGAATTGAATTACAAGAACCCGGTATTTCTGTTTCATGGCGGCAAAGATCAAATGGTCAAGCACTCCGATATTTATTGGCTATACGACATGCTGCCAAGCGGAAAACAAATGATTGAATACCCGGATGAAATGCATTGCTGTAATTACAAACTGGGTGAAATTCGAAAACTCGCCATCCAGTGGTACAACGCCAAAGATTGAACGCTTTAATTTGGGGGCACACGTATGGTAAAGGTGGCCAATTCATTACGCCAACAATTTCTGAGGAATACACTATCCCTGCTACTGATTATTGGTCTGATATCGGGGTTCGTTCAAATTTATTTTATGAACAAACACGTCAATGTCGAAATTCAAGACCAAGCCAATTTGGTGACACAAGGGATTCGCATGCAAATCTCTGAAACCGACCTAGCCTCGAGTGGCATTGAGCATCAAATTGACCTTCGGATGAGCACATATTCGAAGTATATTGCTACATTACTGGCCGGAAAAGACGTTACACAGGTCTCCCAAACCGAGCTAAAAGACATCTGTCAACAACTCGGGTTATCCGGCATCACCCTCTTCGCCAAACAGGCGAACGACATCGTCGGCGTTCAATCCACTGACGCAGCAGAGATTGGCTTTAGCTTTCAAAAAGTAGGCTATTTAAAACTTGGAGAAGCACTGCTAAACGGAGCCGACGTGGCGATGCCAGGCGCGACGTATTCCGCGCCCAATCTCGTCGTTCTGCCGATTGCGCAGTCTCAATCGCACACGGGCACGCCCGCATTTTTCAAGTACGCTTACTATCATCCACCCGGCACAAACTATATTATCGATCCCTATATACAAGCGGACGAAGTCAATCAATTCACCAAATCCGTTGGCGCAAATTCGTGGATTAACGAAATGGAAAAAACCAATCCCAATATTGACGAGATGGCCGTGTTAAATCCAAAGGTGTTTGCGAATCCAACACTGGCGACCAAAATATACCCTCCTTTGAAACAAGTTATTTTCGGAAAGTACACGTATCGCAACCAGAGAGATACCGATTCACTCAAAGAGATGGTGTCGAAACCAGAGAAAGTTTCTTATGTGGAGCGAGAAGATGGCCATCGCGTATACAAGATGTTTGTACCCATCAACGATGGTGATGTTCTGTATGTCGCCTTAAACTATGACAGAATGAGCCAACCAATCTACCGCCTGTCCATGGTCCTCATCGTCTTTGGGCTAATTGGGTTGATTGCGCTGTTCTTCACAACAGCTCGTTTCTTCAACCGAATTTACGAAAACATTTCCAAAATTAAGTCCCAGATTAAACTATTGGAAACCCGCGATTTTACGGCTAGAAGTAAAGTCTCTGACCGCGGAGAATTAAACGAGCTCTCCGCAAGCACAAACCATATGGCCGAAACGTTGCAGACGGTTTTACGCGATACCGACGAGCAAGTGGAGCAAACACAGCGGCTGTCCGTTCTATTAGAATCTGAGGCAAGTAAAACCATGGAGAAGATATATACAATGTCGATGAAAGAGACGGCTGATGGACGAGCGGCGGCAGAAGGCTTTATGGACTTCCTGGACCGCGTGGAATCAAAACTCCAGAGCATTCCCGATACCAGCGAGACGTCCGTACTCATGGATGAAATTACACGGATTCGAAACTTGGTTAAAAAGCGAACAGAAGCGACGACAGACATGACCTTGACACTGGCAGATTTATTGACGTCATTACACGAAGAAGCTGTCAAACTATCAGACATCGCGGCGAGGTTACAAGGAAACCTATCCGGGTTTAAGCTTTGACGATTCTACTCGCACAACCACACATTGTGATTGCCATGTAGCAGATGACTTAAAAACCGCCCAATCACGGGCGGTTTTTTACATAAATACGAATGTATATATTCATATATTTAATAAACAATTGGGAAACTTCGAGAGACAAACGTGCCGTTCACACATAGCATCTGCTCTCTTCATTCCGATAAAGCGGCGAACAGACTAACTCTCTATCCGTCAAGAAGTATTCATGACTACGCAGAAGCGCCGTCATCGTAGGGCCTGATAGCTGACTACCCTCATATGCACAAACTGAGGTCAGCCATAGCTTACCGATTTCCTGCTGCACTTTGTCTTCCCAGTTGATTAAAACCTCTACCCCATTACCTTTTCGTTCACTCGATGTCACTTCAGACCATGTTCGGACAGGTACACCTAATTTAAAAATAGGTCTTAAAAACCCCAAGTGACGCTGCATCATCACTTCATCATTGATTTCATCGTCGATTTGATAGACCAACTCACTGGGCACAAAGTGAATCAACTCGAGTTGTTCCTTCGTCAGTTGCGGCTTCACCCGCTCATGCACTTTCGTATACGTGGCATCGCTGGTGATGAGACAAATTCGATACCCGTACTTCACACCGTCCAGAACATATGTCGAACAATAATCTATATATGCATGCAAAGATTCATACGAATAGAAAATATGGCCCCTCAATATCTCTCGCATTTCTTGCGGTGGAATATTTAGAGTGCAGGCATGCAGGTCAAAATGGTGCTCGCGCCAACGACCTCTCCAGTGTCGTTCAACAGCGGCTCCGCTCGAACAAGGTAGGGCGCCAACCGGTGGTCCTGGTCAAATAAAATGACCTTTTCCAAAGCCACTCCATCGATGATGACTCGCTGCTTCAAAAATTGAAGTTCGGATATGCCTGGGCCATCCATTACCTCATCGTCCCGTTTTCCGATCGAGCTGTCGAAATTGGAAAACGGGTGCCATATCCACGTGTATCTCAAATCCCTGTCACAGTGCGCGTACACGTTGTAGTTCATGTCTTTATAGTCCGTTCTGTCACTCATAAACTGCTCTACAAAAAATATCTGCGGACTGATACCTAACGCGTTGGCGATATTGGTGGCAACGTGGATACTTGGGTCCCGAGTCCCATTTTCGATTTGTGCATAAAAGCCTCTATCAATGATAGGCTCTCGTAGAAAGCGCATCTTGAGTGAGCCCTTTGGACAGACGCAACTGCTTCAACCATACTCGCTTCTTCATCGCATTCGCCCCTGAATAGTGCTAAATTTTGATTCCCTTCATTTCCATGATTAATTTGATGGTATGGATGGATCTCCACGAACGAATTTCCAGTTACCCCGCTTCTAGAATGTTGAACTGATGCTCTAATCCGTGAATGTCCTGGGAATGTTCCATGAATAAACGATGGAGGCGACGTACGACGTCGAAGTCATAGTGGGTATCACTCATGGCATGAAGTTCTTGTATGGCGTCGCGTGCGCTTTTTGGCCGATTGTACGCGCGCCTGTGCGTCATGGAATCAAAACTATCAACGACTCGGACAATGCGTACAGCTAGCGACAAGTTCTGTCCCTTTTTGCCAAACGGGTAACCAGAACCGTTCCAGTTCTCGTGGTGGAGACGAATGACATCTAAGTCGACGCCATCGTTTGCAAATACTTGAATCATCAATTTTGCCCCGTTTTCCGGATGCTTGTGCAGATGTGCCCAGTTTTCTTCCGAAAGCTTGCCTGGTTTGTTCAAAACCTCTACCGGAACAGAAACCTTCCCAATATCGTGGAGAAGTGTGGAACAGAATAACCGCTCAAGCTCATCTTCAGACATGGCATAACTTCTGGCGAGCATCAGCGACAAATAGGCAACCCTCAACGAATGCCAGTACGTCGAAGGGTGGTGCGCTTTTAGGAATTTGAGAAGCGTCTTCTTCCGTATATCCGCCTCGATAAATTGCATGACGTTTTCAACACGTATCCAATCCGACATGGTTACCATCCGTCACCCTCCCGCAAAAATCCCTACCTTTTTATTTGTCTTGTTCTATAAGAATATTTTCGTCGATTGGATGCGGCAATGAATCGGACAAAGGTACCAAAAATCTAGGAAGGCCAGAAATAGGACTGGCTTCCTACCAAATGGGCATCAAATCGACATCAAAAGACAAAAAAACCGCTGTGAGCACGTCACAGCGATTCAGCGGCATTCACACTGCCGAAATTGAATTCAAAACTACAGTGTCAATATAGGAATACTTGAAATTTATGGGTAGATGCAATAGGATCATTGCTAAAACGACCGTGTAAGATGCCTAATTTAGATGTCTACACCATCACCCATTCACTATCTATCCTACCTTTTTCCTACGCTATGCAAAATGGATAGGACAACCGACAAGTCTAGTCCCACATATCGATGATTCCAACGACGTAAGTCAATTATTCCTGTTGATATTTGTACACATATGCGATAGCTTGCGCCCTGTCGTTGACACCTAGTTTTTGAAAGATGTTCGTGAGGTGATTTTTCACGGTATGTTCACTGATAAAAAGGGTCTGCGCAAGTTCCTTATTCCCCAATCCCGTGACTAACAAGTTTAAGACTTCTAGTTCCCTCGCCGTTAATCGTTCCGAAAAGGGCAGAGAAGCCAACGATGTATTCGGACCATTTACCCTCGTCGCGGGGACGTCATCCAACGTAATCGATTGTGTCTCAACATTCCTTTTCAACAGAAACACGGAAAATTGTTCCCGAAGCCGCTCACTGACACGGTTGATTTGGACACCCCTATCGCCATGATGGTGTGACGCCAATGCGAGTATCTGAGCCCCGTCCGCGAAATCCACCTTGTCGGTGTCACTACATAGGTCGCGAAAGTCGGTCAGTATGCGAAGGACGTCAGGCGGAGTCCCGGGCAGAACGTCAGAGACAAATTCCAAACTCATTTGCGAAAGCAATGCCGCCTGCTCTATCGATTGAATCAGCCGCTCGGATATCCGTAGATGATTGGAGAAGTCTCGAACGATTTCTTGTATCGGCAAAACGTTCTTATACGAATCGTTCGCCCAAAAAAGAGATGTGCGATGGACTAAAGAAATATCTCGATTCCAATTTTGCACGTGTGCTGTGAAGATGCGGTGCAACGCCGCGTTACCCAGAAGCGAAAGCACATACACCAGTTCTGTAAACTCGCTGGTTGCCCGCTGATTGGATACGCCGACCGCCAATACTGCAGTCACTCGATTTTGAAAGTGCATGGGGCACTCAATGGTGTCCATATTCTCTACGCTGCGGACGATAGGCAAAGGTCCACGCTTGAGCGCATTCCAGTCTTGACCGATATACAAATTGGTTAGTTGGCGACCAATTTCAGCCGCTTTTTGCCGCGGCACCCCACGAGACAGAAGTTCGACCGTGGATTCTTCACTCGTTCGTTTGAAGGCGATGCAGGAAAACGGGCCTTGCACCAAATTTAAACTCATGTCCAAAAGAATGTATAAAATGTTCCGGACATCTTCCACCTCACCCATCGCCTGACTCAGTTCCATAATCGACGTGAGGCGCGTGGTTCGAACCAGAAGTCTTTCTTCCAACAACTCTGCCAAAACGTGTTTCGCGACCATGGAAAAAAGGACATCCACAAGGGATTGCATATCTGTCGATGTATCTGAGGAAAAGCCTGCGAAGAGTACGCCAATGACCTCATGTTTCCAAGCTACAGGCCAGCAGAAGACAGATGAGACCTGGATACAGTTCTGAGAAAACAAAGAGGCCCTCGGGTCCTGAAAAATATTTGTCCAATGCCTAGCCTGTCTTGTGGCGACAACATTCCCGAGAAATCCTTCACCCACTGTAAACGTTGCACCCTGAAGTTCCCCGACGTCGTCTCCTACGACATGAGAAACTCGAAACTCATCCCCGTCGCCTCGCTCGGCAACCCCCATCACTTCCATTCCAATTACGGTCTCCATGGCATTTCGAAGCACATCATCCATCGCCAAATCCAATCCGCCATGGGTACCAAATACCCTCTTTAGTTGATCAAGTTCCTTCATCGAATTCACCTATCAAAGTCGTATCAGGCTTTTGATATCGATAGAGCGTGTGCGCGCCTGCAGAAATCTGCTCGAGGATTGAAATCTGTACCAGTTCGTCTAGCGCCGGCTGAACATGCTCCATTTTCCTCCCAATCCGATGGGCCACCCCTTCCACGGTTTCATACGTGTACGGGTTTTCTGCGAAAAACAGCGTGCACTCTTTACGGATTTTGAACTCATGGATCACTATCTTCGCCCTCCTTACACCAAACGCACATAAGGTCGTTCAGAAATATGTTCCACAATCTGAATATCTGAAACATGGCCACCGGGCATTTTTGTGACCTGCAGATACTGATACGTATGATGTACCCAGGTGCGAATCACGCCATCACTCGTACGCTCCAAAAACGAGGAAACGGATTCACCAATCTCCTTGAAATTGCAGAGTACCAACATCGTAATACCATAAGCTCTGGCGTTCGCCGCCTCTTGCGTGAAGTATTTTGTGACGAAGTCCTTACCGCGTTCAGAAACAATCGTATTCAGGTCGTAATAGAGAAACCAGCGCTCGCCACGGCGCATACTCTCGTCCATCATCGGACCGATTTTTTCAGTCATATGTTTGCGAAATTCTACATCACTCATATCGGATACATTAAAAACCGCTTTCTCAAATCCTGGAGGATACGGCCTGTCGAAGTGCTCAATAAAGTAGAGGCTATTGTCGTCCACCAACGCTTGAGGGTTTGCTCCATGCGCCTGATACAACTTTTGTAATCCAAAAAGCGTAGTAATCGAAGATGGAAGTATGATTCCTTTTTGCCCTTGGCGAAGCTGAGCCGCCACAATGGCGCTAAACAGATGCTTATAATCCGCTCGACTATTCGTATCAAACAGGTACACCGATCCCTGTGGAATACCGCCGCCAAGAATTTCATCGAGTTTCGGAATCCCCGTCGAAATACATTCACTATCGAGGCCTAACGACGATTTCTCAAAGATGTGCAACGCGGGAATCAAATGGATACCCGCCTCTGTAATACGGTATATATGTTCTCCCTGAAGGAATTTTTGCCCCCGCATCTTCAACACTTCGAGAATCCGTTCGCGATATCGCTCTAGTTGAGGCTTCACCGAAAGGCGTATGACACCATCTGCGACGAAGTGTTCAAACGGTACTGTAGTAGAATTCACTTCGGATTGTTCCAGTATCAAAAGTGAGGTCAATTTTTTCTTCCTAAGTACATTCCGAAGCTGATAAATAATTTTTCGATGTGCTTCGTCGTCCGGCAGTCCGTATCGAAACAACGTGATACTGTCGATCACGACACGCTTACAATCAATCTCGTCTACGATGGATTGAAAATCCCATCCGGCTCCATCATCTGTTCCATCATGGTCTCAGGTGATAAACACAGTACGCGCAACTGGTTGTTTCGCTCGAGTTGTCGCAGATTCCAGCCAAACTGATTCATATTGGCATACAACTCTGAGGGCAACTCCTCGAACGTCACGTAGATGCCAGCTTCACCGTGTGACACTGCCCCATCGACCAAAAACTGAAAGGCCAAAGTCGTCTTTCCAGTACCCGGAGTCCCTTCAAGTATGACCGTCGATGCTTGAGGAATTCCACCGCATAAAACGTTATCAAGACCAGTGACTCCGGTCCGTGTCGGAGAGGCTATAAAATCGGTCATTCCTTTAAAGTCCTCCTAATTCACGCACAAATATGTCCGAACATTCCCTACCCTATCCCCATTCTGGCAGATGGGCGGATGAAACAGTGGCTGAGAAATTATAACGAGGTAACATAACATCTATTATACAGTAAGAGCCAGGCAGTGTTTGTATCAAAATGCACTGGTTCGCCTGGTTAAACAGAAAGGTTTGTGCGCTTTCATACCGTATTGACGATATGGTACATGTTGTCATACAATTCAAGATGACCCATTGACCAAATTCGTAATTCGGTCAGAGCAAGATACATACAAAAGCCAAACATCCTATTGTGTCACACGAAAGGCGGTCATCATCCGCATGTCATCAGATTTACGACAAAGAGTCATTGACGCAGCTAAAGAATCGTTCTCACGATTTGGATACAGGGCAACCACGATGGATCTCGTCGCGCGGTTAGCTGGCGTCGGAAAAGGTACCATATACACATTTTTTGAAAGTAAGGAACTGTTGCTCCATCACATCTTGAATTTATTGGGCATCGAGCTACGAATGTCACTCGAAAACTCGGTTCAACGAAACGACCCACTTTTTGTGAACCTTGAACGTGGGCTAACCGAAATACTGCGGTTTCGCCAAGAACAAGAGATCATTGTAAAACTGTCGCAAGAAGTACAAATCAATGGAACATTAGAGGTTAAGAAAGGCCTACAAGAAATTGAAGATGAGATGATTGGCTATCTTTCGAAAGAGATTGCCAAAGGTGTAGAAAATGGCGAAGTCCTTCCGTGCAACCCTGAGCTCATCGCATTTCTGATGTACAAAACGGTCACTTCTCTATTAGTTGATTGGGAGCAACGGCATAATCGATTAGAAGACTCAGAGATTGCGCTGGTTTTTCGTCGCCTTTTTGTAGTGGGATTTGAAGTAAACAGAAACCCCTAACATATTACCGGTGAAACGTTTCGTTTATCTATAGATAAAGTTCGGCATTCAGACCGAACTTGTGGGGATTGGAGTGATACAAATGAGTATAAATCAAGAACCAACAAACGGTCATCGCTTCACGTTGCCAAAGTATGTCGTGATTTCCTACCTAACCATTTTTTCAATCGGGTCACAATATTTCATCAATCTATCTTACCTGTTCAGTCAGGTGACGATACAGGATACATTCGGCTTTGGTACATACGGTGTCGTGGTTCCTACAGTCCTCTCTTACCTAGCGTTTGCCACCTTTTTGGTGATTGGCCCGGTCGTGGCAAAACAATTTGGGTTTCGACGGATGTATCTATTTTTTGTCTTGCTACTCTGTTGCGGATCGCTTAGCGCACTCTTCGCCCCAAACTCAGTTTGGTTTGATATCGGGAGGTTCCTGCAGGGAGCCGGATCAGGCGCCCTCTACATGGTGATGGTTCCACTTGTCGCGATTTCTATCCCAACAAAACGCCGAAACTGGTTTATCCTGATTATACTTTCTGGCCTGTTTGGCGCTACAGGACTAGGCGGTATCTTTGGCGGACTGTCTCTTGCTAGGCTATGCTGTTTTGCCGAGGCAATCCGCTACCGTTCCTTCGCAAAAGAACGAATTCGACAAATGGGGCGTTGCTTTCCTATTTGCAATCTCCATCGTCCTTGTCTTCCCACTGAAAAATCTCGAATACGACGGCCTCTACTCGCCCCGCGTGTGGCTGCTATTTGTCATCGCCTTTGCCCTATTCATTCTTTTTGCCGTCCACGAAACGAATGTCAAACACCCCATCATGCCGTTTCACTTGCTTCTTGCACCCAAACCATTCTTTGGAACCGTAATGGCCACGCTCACAAATATGGCTGTTACATGCTCCGCGGTTGGCATTTGTAGCTACCTTATCAATGTCGAGCAAGTCCATTTCGAGTCGCTCACGAAGTTCTTCATCAGTTTCTTTGCAGGCGCTGTCCTGTCAGGCCTTGTCAGCGCCTGGCTATACGACAAGTTCGGCCCAGGCTTCTTAGGACTGCTCGCCTCGCTTATCCTAATTTATGTAGGCTACACATGGAGCCATATTGGCATCACCGCATCCCTCATCACCTTATCATGGCAGTTTGGGATGTTAGGCATGGCGTTCGGCGTAATTCTGGTCACCGGCAGTCTCGGAGGTACACTCGCGGCCAAGGATATTTCGCAGTTAGCTTCCCTGTCAATGGGCATGCAGTACTTCCGAAATATCTTCGCCGCATTTGCATCACCGATTTTTGGCTGGGCTGTTTTAAAATATGGCGCCAATCACTATGCACTTTTACAATCCCGCTTTACCTATGGAAGTCCATTCGACACCATGGAATCTAAACAATTGGTGCAGTACTTGACCACGCTCGTTGGGCCGAATCAAGCACAGGTCATGGCGCGGTATGTCATCGCCAGCGAAACCCAAACTCAATCGCTCCTGTTCGCGTATCAAGGCCTATTTACAATTCTGTTTGTGCTGGGCATCGCCATATTCATTGCATCGTTAGGCATGACCATCACTGGTAAAGGGATGGTTATTGCCCAGGAGGAAGACCCACTAATTGGTTTAATACAAGCAAACCAATGAGTATGGAACGCAGATTTGGCTGAACAAACATGAGCGCTAGCCATCAAACAGGCAGCCCAACACTAGACACTCGACATCGTGCAATAGGCAACAACTATAAATAGAGGAAACTCTCGCTTGACTTCTCCAAGTTACAGGAAGAAAATATTCCATGGCTAAATGATTCTAAGAGAGAATGAAGAGGGGATTCTGGAGGTGAAAAATGTCCATATCCGGCAAGAAGTACAACAGCACTTTGTATGAACTCATTTCCACTTACCGTGATCTTGCACTGTGTATTTCCCACGTCGTCAAACCTCTCGTCGAGGAAGTCGGCCTCACGATGTTTCAATTTCGTCTCCTCGTTTGTCTATACGAAGGCGGAACGAATTTGACTGAGCTTGCTGAGCGAGTGCACGCGTACAAGGGATACACAAGTTCCGCTGTCGATGTGCTGGTCGCAGCACACTTGGTCACCCGGCAATATCCCGAATCTGACCGAAGATCCGTTTACTTGGAAATCACGGATGATGGAAAACATGTACTAGATCAGATTTTGGATACGGACACACCATTCTACCAGCGGTTATCTTCTGCTTTCCAGCTGTCAGAAGCAGAATTACAACGCCTTATCGCGTTGCATCGAAATGTCATCTCGAACCTTGTTGATGGAAGGAAAGAATGTCTATGAAAAAGGGTGTGGCAAGAGGTTTACAAATCGGCGGTGGTGTCGTTGTCGTCGCCGCAATTGTCTTTGGCGGCATGTACTGGAACCACACGCGTCAATACATCTCAACCGATGACGCATATATCGACGGACGCCAATATACGATTTCCTCTCCCGTTTCTGGGAAAGTTGTGGATTGGCAAGGAACCGTTGGGGCGACATTCGCACCGAATAGTCCCGTCGGAGAAGTAGAGGAACAGTCAGGCGACTCGACCTCAACCGTTCCCATTCCGGCACCAGCAGATGTATCCATCATTCAACAGGATACCGCAGACAACGAATTTGTCGCAGCAGGGACGCCCTTGGCGTACGCGTACGACATGAACAAATTGTGGGTCACCGTGAACGTGAAAGAGACGTTGATTCACGAAGTGCACGTGGGCCAGCCAGTGGACATCGATATTGATGCATATCCAAACCAGACGTTCCACGGCACGGTAGCACGCATTGGGCTCGCCACAGGTAGCACGTTGTCCATGGTGCCGAGCACTAGTAACAATGCCAACTTCACAAAGGTTACACAGATTGTCCCAGTGAAAGTCACATTCACGACCTACCCAACTGAACCGATTGTTCCTGGGTTTGATGTCACGGCTCACATTAAAAAGACCGGAAACTAAAACCGGCCAGCGTGACTTTTGCTCAGAGAGGAGGGGGAAAGATTGAGCGCGAATCCTGCAAGTGCCGTTCAGACGCAGGTAAAGGCCCCATATTTACAACTATTCATCGTACTCATGGGTTCCTTTATGGCCATTCTCGATACCAGTGTCGTCAACGTGGCGATTCCAAAAATGGAGGTCGCACTCAACGCGAACACGACGAGCATTCAGTGGGTCTTGACGGGTTACATGCTGGTGACAGGTATTATTGTCCCAACGTCAGGCTGGCTGATTGATAAATTTGGTCCGAAGAAAGTGCTCATCGCTGCCCTCATCGTATTCACGATTGCCTCAGCGCTCTGCGGCATGTCGTGGAACTTAAGCAGTATCATCTTCTTTCGGATTCTCCAGGCAGCTGGTGGCGGTCTCTTACAGCCATTGGCCCAAACGATTATTTACCGCGTGTTCCCGCGCGAACGCATCGGTGGCGTCATGGGACTGTTCGGCGTGACCATCATGGCAGCGCCCGCATTTGGCCCGCTGCTCAGTGGCTATTTTGTCGAGTATTCGTCGTGGCGACTGATTTTCTTCGTCAATGTTCCAATTGGCGTGATAGCCACTTTCATGGCCATGACGTTCATGCACGAGTTCTCGCACCAGGCTAAAGCGTCCTTGGATGTCATCGGCCTCACGTTTTCAACACTTGGCTTTTTTGCATTGCTCTACGGATTCAACAACGTCCCTGACCATGGCTGGGGTTCAACGGTTGTCCGGGTCTCAATCGCCATTGGCGTCGTATCGCTCATCTGTCTGGTCATTACCGAGTTGCGCGTGGAAAACCCGCTGCTTCAGCTACGCGTCCTAAAGAACTATACATACACGATGAGCCTGATTATCGTGTCGATTCTTAGTGTGGCGTTGTTCGTCGGGATTTTCTTGCTGCCGTTGTATTTGCAGAACATCATGGGTTATTCACCCATGCGAGCCGGTTTATTTATGACCCCTGCGGCACTCGCTTCGGCGGTCATGATGCCTATCAGTGGTAAGTTGTTCGATAAAATTGGTGCTCGACCCTTAGGGCTCGTCGGATTGGCGATTCTGACCGTCTCAACGCTTGGGTTCACCACGCTGACGGCTACCTCGACGTCCGGCCATATTCAACTGCTCTATATCGTAAGAAGCATCGGAATGGGCCTTGCCATGATGCCTATCATGACGGCGGGTACGACTGCACTGGTCGCTGTAGCGCCACACTTGGTCTCACAGGCGGCCGCAGTAAACAATACCGTTCGCCAAGTTGCATCTGGCCTTGGTACTGCGATATTGACGGTATACATGTCCAAGAGGGAGATTATCCGGACATCTCAGCTGTCAGATCACTTAAACCCTGGTACGCCACAGGGCTTACAGCTCACGGGACTAATTCATCAACTGAGTTCCCAAGGGCTATCCGCAGCTGCGGCACAGTCAGAAGCGATAAGCCTCATTTCTGCCTGGATTCAGAAAACGAGTTTCGTCTTAGGCATGAATGATACGTTTTTTATTTCCACCATCCTCGCGGGATTAGCTTGGTTTGCCACCATCTTTATCTACCGAGGAAGAAGAAAAGTAAAACCGACACCAGTCAAGGGACAGCAACAACAGTCTCTAGCTGCCGAATAATGTTTGGAGGGATCTGAATGGATACACAAACCTCGCTGAATTCCGAGATTGGCTTAGGCAACAATAGCGGGAAGAACCCACGCCGCAAGTGGATTCTAGCCGGCATTGCCGTCATCGTCGTACTCGGTGTGGGCATTGGCATCGCAGAGCGCCCAAGTGCGTCCGCTGCAGAAATTCCACCGAGCGACTTGTATCAGGTACACTCGCTCGCAAGTAAGAAAACCATCTCCACCGAAGGAACCGTCCAAAGTGCCTCCGAGGTCAATCTCTCGTTCCAGGGCCAAGGCGGTAAGGTGACGAGTGTCAAGGTGAAAGTGGGCGATCACGTCAAAGCCGGCCAAGTCATCGCCACCTTGGATGACTCCGCGACCAAAAACGCCGTTCAGCAGGCCCAATCAGCACTGGATCAAGCGGAAGCAGGCGTTTCCCAAGCTGAGGGCAACGTGGCTCAGGCACAAGGCAATGTAGCAGAAGCACAGGCTGGTTTGGTCAAGGCAACGGAAGGTGCAACACCTGCCACAAAGAGTGTGGCTGAGTCGAACGTTGAAAAGGCACAGGCCGCATTGACAGCTGCGCAACAGCAATATAAAGACCAACAGGCTGCTTACAATGACCGTACGACGGCTTATCAACAACTGGTCGCTGCTCAGAACGCTGCTCAGGAAGCCAAAGCGGCACTGGACACCGCACAAGCTAACCAACAGTCGCAGATTGATGCGGCACAACAAGCTTTGACGGCTGCTCAGAATAACCTGCAGACGGCGGAGACCAACCTGCAAAGTGCACAACAGAAAGACGGGAATATCACGGAGCAGCAGGTAGACGAGGCCTATCAAAACTACCAGGAAGCTCTGTCACGTTTCGATAGTTACCAAAAGACCTATGGTGACGCAAATAATCCATATGCTTCACAGTTACAAAACTATGAGTCGGTTTATGAGGGTTTGAATCAAGGATATCAGGAGCTACAAAGTGACCAGACTGCATACAACTCCGCTGTTGCCGCAGTCGCACAAGCAAAGGCACAATTAACGTCGGCACAAAACGGTGTATCGACGGCTCAAGCGCAATACGATGCTGCGGAGAAAGCTTTGCAGACAGCTCAAGCGACCTATAATGACCGTACCGCTGCCAAACAAGCATTGGATGCTGCCCAAAGCCAGGTGCAACAGGCTAAAGCTGCGCTAGCCAACGCACAAGCTGCTTACAAACAAACGGTAGAACCTGCTGATAAAGGTACAGTTGACTCCGCAAAGGCAGGTATCCAAACTTCGCAGGCTGGTGTCAAAACTGCCGATGCGGGCGTCCAGGCGGCGGAAGCTCAGGTGAAATCTGCTCAAGCTGCCCTCAACAACGCCGAGCTAAATGAGAGTTATATGACGCTCAGAGCACCAGTAAGTGGCGTCATTACCGACAAAAACATCCAACCGGGAGACACAGTTTCACCGGGGCAGACGGCATTTGTATTGGATGTACAACAAATGCAAGTTGCACTGCCGATTAGCGAATCTCAGATGCCATATGTTCACCAAGGACAGAAGGTCACATTCACGGTACCCGAGATCCCTAACAAAACATTTACGGCGACCATTTTCCAGGTCGACCCGACGCCCATCGAGGGTAATGGGGGATCGTATCAGGCGCTAGCAACTGTAGACAACCCGACTTCAAGTCTTAAATCGGGGATGACAGGACCTGTGAGCATTGATGTCTCCGGGCAGCAGGATACCATGGTTGTACCGGCTATTGCGATACACAATGAGAACGGACAACAAGGTGTCTATCTGTATGACCCAAAGGCCACAAAGAGCGAAAAGGCACAAGCCTCACAGCTTGGGTTACCAGAGAACGTCATATTCCAACCTGTCAGCGTTCAGAGTGAAAGTGGATACCAAGCTGAAGTCACTTCGGGCCTAAATGACGGCGATAAAGTGGTTCTTGGAGAAGGTGCCTTTTTGGTTGGTGATAACGGTACGGTGGACGAGAGCTAAAGAATATATCTCGAGCAATATTTTTCCTGGTCCCGCCTTTCGAACGATAGGCGGGACTCTTTCATAAGACTTCTGCCGCCACATATAGTTGTCCACCTATCACAATTGTCAATGAGCAGCCAATTACAGCAAAATCCACTTTTAATCATTTGAAAAAAACAGGTGAATAAAACAATGCTGTATATGGAGTTTTGAAGGAGCGAAGTTCTAAAAGGAACACATTTCCTTTTAGGCATAAAAAAAGCGCCCGAAGGCGCTTCAAAAACCAACAGATTATACGACCAACCCACCAACATTAATGGCTACTCCCCAATTCGTGCTAGCGGTGTTTTGAACAATGATTGTTAGAATACCATTGTTCAAGGATACTGCTGTCACAGATAGCGGAGACCCAGGAGTTACATAATAAGCAGGTGTTCCAGTTGTGCCGATACTTACTCCAGTATATTGACCATTATTGATATTGAATGCAAGTGACCACGACTGTGCCTCTGTTGGTAGACCCCCAATCGAAAAGACTGCCTCTGAATTTGGGCTCACAGTTCCACTTACAAATGCATTTACCTGAGCTGGACTTGCAACCATTTCACAACATCCCCAAACATGTGATTTTTTGTAGCTTGGCCAAGCCACGCTCACATCATATGGCGAGTAAGTGTTATGTGTAACCACGTATGTCTCGTCGAGATTAATGCATCATCGATGTTATCTATAGGTATCTAAAGATTGCCTCTAATCTCCTTAGCAATCTCAAGTACTTGCTTATCCATTTGAGCCAGGACATTCTTAGCTGGTGCATATTCAGGTGCTCTACGAAGGACTTCTGCATAAAGCTTCCTTGCTTCAATCCAAATTCCACTAAGACGGTGCTCATCCGCAAGATGTAACATAGCTTTGTACTCACCAATTGCCGGATCGGTAGCATACTTCCCTTTTGAAGACAATTCGAGTGACTTCGCAATATGTTGAATAGCGGATTGTAGGGACACCACTTTTCGCAATTGGTACATTCCATACATGTACCATCCATCAACATAGTCTGGAAATCTTTGTGTCAGTCCAAACGCAAGAGATTCTGCTTGTGCTACGTCGCCCTTACTATCGAGCGCCCACACTAAATTTCTTTCAACTTCGGCCAGCGCTATAGAATTCTTAGATGCCGTTAAAAGCTCCCTAGCTCGTACAAGATGCCGGATAGCAGCATCCGGGTTTCCCAAAATGAGATGCTCACGACCGAGAAAGGAATGAGAGAGCACATCATCTGGGTACTGCTGAATGTGCTTTTCTAAAATCGAAATATTCCGTTTGAACTTTTGCTGCTTATTTACTTTGTTATCGTCGTACCCATCATGCAAAAACCGTATCTGAACTGGGTACACAGGAATCTGCTTTTTCTCCTTCGTAGCGAGTTGTTCGTGTACTGGGCGGAACCAAAGTTAGAGTCTTAGGTAGTGGTGTAAATTCCACGGCTAGATCTTGACGAAAAAGCCATCGAGTGCAATCTACTAAAAGTGTCGAGCAAATAGTAGAGGAGGCACATCGATGGCTTCTACAGACAAGATCGCACTTTTGGAGTTAATTCGCAAGATCGGATTAGAAGATGGTGATGTCGATTTTTTGAAGGAAGGGCTGAGAGTCCTAACCCAGGCGGTGATGGAGGCTGAAGTGAGCTCTTTGATTGGCGCTGAACGGTATGAGCGCAGTGAGAAACGCAGCAATAGCCGTAATGGTTACAGAGAACGGGAATGGGACACCCGTGTCGGAACGATTGATTTGCAGATTCCGAAGCTTCGGAAAGGAAGCTACTTCCCCAGCATGCTAGAGCCTCGGCGGAAAGCTGAGAAGGCGTTGCTGTCCGTTGTTCAAGAGGCGTGTCAACATCGGCTGTAAAATCCCCAATAACAGCGGAATACAATTCCCCAAAAATAACGGATTAAATTCCCCAAAATCATCGGGATGAATTCCCCACCCTTTGCCGAATTTACGGCACCGTTCACATCGTTGTGGGAGGTGCCACGATGACGGAGAGTGAGAAAATGGAAGTTAGAAGGATGTATCAGGAAGGCGTGAGTATCTCTGAACTCTCTCGAAGAACTGGACATGACCGTAAGACAATTCGAAAGGTCGTCCAAGAGCAGGAGGATGGAAAGAAGCCTTTAGCTGGAACCAAACGAAAAGGCAGTAAGTTGGAGCCCTATAAGCCGTATGTAGAACAGCGGATGCGTTTTGGTGTCCTGAACGCGGAGCGGATTTTACGAGAGATTCGGGAGCAGGGATACACGGGTGGAATCACGGTTCTTCGTGAGTTTATGCACCCGCTTCGCCCCGCTGTCTCTGCCAAGGCAACGGTTCGGTTCGAAACAGGCCCTGGTGAACAGGCCCAGATCGACCTAGGTGCATTCCCGTATATCGACGCCGAGGAGAATCGGCGCACGTTATGGTGTTTTGCCATGGTTCTATCCTACTCCCGGATGCTCTATTTGGAGTTTATCAAAGCGTCAGACCAACTGCATATCCTACAAGCCCTGCGCAATGCGCTTGAGTTTTTTGACGGGGTACCAAAGACCATTCTCAGTGACAACTGTGCACCACTTGTTCTGTCTAACGACGGACATGGGCACGTAGAATGGCAGCCGGCTTATTTGGATTTCGCCAAATATTATGGGTTTGTTCCCAAGGCCTGCAAACCCTATCGCAGTCGTACGAAAGGAAAAATTGAGCGCCCGATTCGTTATATCCGCGACAGCTTTTGGCCGACCGCGTTTGTGGACTTGGCAGATGTCAATCAGCAGGCAGTCATATGGAGAGATACCGTTGCCAACATCCGCATCCATGGGACAACGCATGAGCGGCCGCAGTCTCGGTTCCCTGACGAAAAACTGCAGAGGCTGCCGAAACATCGGTATCTGTTGGCGTATAGCGCATTGCGTAAGGTCCTCAACGACTGTCGAATCTCATGGAATGCCAGCCTGTATTCTGTGCCGTGGCAGTACGTGGGAAAAAATGTTCTAGTTCGCACGTTTGAAACGGGCCGTCTACAAATTGAATATGGCGGTCAGGTTATCGCCGAGCATAGTCTCGTGGACAAGCATCAAGTCTCCATCAACCCTGAGCACGTAAAAGGTATCCCCATGGATACGCCGAGGCATTCACGGGGCAAAGTCGCTGGTCTTCAAGTCGAACCCGACGTGGAACAACGGGATCTGGACGTATATGAGCAAATCGCGTCAGGAGGGCAATTGCAATGAGCGAAGCATTGTTATTGGCCAAGACGGAAGAATCTTTGTTGGAACTGGGGTTAAAGAAGGCCGCGTCGATTCTCCCAGCCAGCCTGGAGTGGGCTGCGGGAAAACAGGCGACGTATGTCGAGTTTCTGTCTCGTCTGTTAGAGGCAGAGACGGAGGAGCGGTTCAACCGCTACCTCCATACTCGCCTCAGCCTAGCACACTTCCCGTATCACAAGACGTTGGCAGACTTCGATTTTACGTTTCAGCCGTCCATCGACGAACGACAAATCAGGGAATTAGCACAACTGTCGTTCGTGGAGGAACGCAACAACGTCATTCTCCTCGGTCCGCCTGGCGTAGGAAAGACACATTTGGCTGTCGCGCTGGGGATGGAGGCCTTGCAAAACCGAATGAGTGTGTATTTCGTCACCATGCAGCGGTTGGTCGCCGATTTACGAAAAGCGCATCGGGAGGGCCGCTTAGAGAAGCGATTGAAGGTATACATCCAACCGAAACTCCTCATCTGCGACGAGGTTGGTTATCTGCCACTGGACGCGCTGGATGCAGCAAACTTCTTTCGTCTGGTCTCGGAGCGGTATGAACAAGGGGCGATGATTATCACGTCCAATACAAGTTTCACCAACTGGGGGGCCATGTTTGGGGATCAGGTGTTGGCGTCGGCTTTACTTGATCGCTTGCTTCACCACGCGACAACGGTCAACATACGCGGGAATAGTTACCGGATGAAGGATAAACTCAAGGCGGGCGTGACCCATGCCCTGCGAGAAGAGGTGAGAGACTAACCGAACATATGTCCGGGGAATCTTACGCGATGATTTTGAGGAAATCAAAACCGATGTTTTTGGGGAAATCTACCCGATTTTTTTGAGGAATTAAATCCGATGTTGACAAGGCGTATGTGCATGGTGTGAGCACCCGCAAGGTGGACGAGTTGGTTGAGTCTATGGGCATTCAAGGAATTAGCAAGAGTGAAGTATCTCGTATCTGCAAAGAGTTAGACGAAGTAGTGCAGGAATTTAAAAACCGCCCACTTGAGGGGACATACCCATATCTATGGTTGGATGCGACATTCCCGAGAGTCCGTGAAGGCGGACGAGTTCAGAGTATGGCATTTGTAATTGCAATTGGCGTGCGAGACACCGGTGAGCGTGAGGTGTTGGGGTTTGACATTGGGACTAGTGAGGACGGCTCGTTTTGGCTGACATTCATCCGAAGTCTGGTTGCGCGTGGGTTGCGTGGTGTACAGCTGGTAATTAGTGATGCTCACGAAGGACTGCGCAGTGCGATTGGCTCTGCGTTGACCGGAGCGACCTGGCAGCGCTGTCGAGTTCATACAATGCGCAACATCCTCAGCCAGGTGCCTAGAGCGTCGCAACCGATGGTCTCGTCTATTGTCCGGACCATATTCGCTCAGCCAACACAGGAAACAGCCAAACAGCAACTGGATGTGGTTGTAGAGCAACTTCGTGGAAAGTTTCCAAAGGCGATGGATGTCTTGGAACGTGCAGAGGAAGACGTGCTAGCGTACATGGCATTCCCAAAGGAACACTGGAAACAGATATGCTCGACAAACCCGCTTGAGCGCTTAAATCGTGAACTCAGGCGACGCTTCGATGTCGTTGGTATCTTCCCGAACCGAGAGTCTGTCATTCGTCTAGGCGGAGCAATCCTCCAGGAACAGAACGATGAATGGATTGTAGCAAGGCGCTACTTTAGCCGAGAGTCAATGGCAAAACTCATGAGCACTCAAGAACCGCAATTACTGGCGCCAACGTCAGTTTTGCATAAATAGCCGACACGAAGTGGTTGCACTCAATTTACACCACTTGACGGGACACTACCGAACCAAAACAAGCCTCTTCCCAAGGGGAACATACGAGTCTCCCTACTTGGTGACATCACATCTCCAACAATATTCATTTGCAATATCTGCAGGGCAAATGTACCAGGCACAGCATTGTATTGCTCAGCAAATTTCCGAATCTTATCAGTATCCTCCTTATACAAGATTTCATCAGCGTCTACCGATATAACCCAATCCGTTTCAGCAAATGATAATGCGTAATTTCTTGCGGCAGCAAAGTCATCATCCCATTTAAAACAGTGTACTGGAATACCTAAATTTTGGACAGAGAATACCGTCCCATCGGTGGAACCAGTGTCAACAACCACAATCTGATCAACAGCTGGTTGAAGTGCAGTCAAACACTTTTCAATCGTTCTAATTTCAATTTTTACAATCAGCACGGCTTCAACAGTACAATGTGGCGTATCTAAAGACTTTTTGTACATATCCATGAATTTATTTTCTCAGACGATTATTCGCAACACAATTCTCATATAGTCATACTCTAGCATATCACTCGACGTTAGTTGCAAAAAACCCCGTTAGCGATAACTATTAATACACTTTATCCATATAACTCGTGTCGAACCCAAACAGCGAAAGTCTAAATGTCGAGGTATCGATATGCGCCCAAGCATCATTTATGGATCGACTACCACGCCCCACCCGGAGTGAAAGTCGTAGCTTTAGTGATTGCTGCCCATGCACATTCTCGTATCCTTTTTCTGTATTTTGACTTGCGGAATCAATCTTTGCAATGAAATAGCAAATTGCTTCTAGGCCAGTACCACTACTAAGTGTGTTTTCGAAAACTCCATGTGGGCCTACGCGGATCACGTTCTCTTGCTGAATGCGAGGCAACAGATTCTTCACTCATCAACAAGCATTCAGAATTAAAATAGATTCATTACATTAAAATATCAGTTTCACAACCACGATTATCTGGGCCTAATGCGGTCCTCACCTGGGATATATCGTCTATGTATATATTTACCAAATTAAATTCTCCTGGAAACACACTCAAATAATTAGTGTGAGCGTTTTGCAGATTGATAAAGCCTTGTAGGACAAGGGCTTGGAAGACATGAAAAAGGACTTCACCCCAACCTTCGAGAAGATTTCAAGTGACCAAACCAGAAATTTTCGAGGAGGGAAGTCCCACTATGTATATTCTCCAACCATCGCTCTTTTCCTTTGAGGACTGGCTAGAAATTGACTCCAGCGATCGTCTGCCCTTGTTCTTTGCTGTCTTGGATTTACAACCCTATGCTTCGAAATTGAGAAAACAGTCACCCCAAGGCGCGAAACCTATGAATCGTGAAGCGATTCTGCGTGCACTGCTGGCTGCTCCGCTTGAAGGAATCTCAACGTTCACAAGGCTTCATGAACGGTTGGCGCGAGATATACGCTTTCGCTACCAGTGTGGGTTTCGAATCGACGAAGCAGCCCCGTCGGTCTCCAGACTGAGTCGCGTGTTTTCAGCCGTTGTTGAGTTGGGTCTCGCTGAGAAGCTCTTCATTGACCTGGTCAGTCAATGTAAAGAAGCGAGCATCATCAACGGTCGCCATTTGGCTGTGGACAGTGCCGCCGTGAAGTCCTACGAGAAAAAGCAACCTAAGTCCAAGAGCCAGGAAACGGGCAATGCCAACTGGGGCGCAAAATACGATACCTTTGGCAACAAACTTGCTTGGTTCGGATACAAATTCCACTTGGCTGTGGACACCGCGAGTGAACTGCCAGTTGCTTTGGATGTCACACCAGCGAACGTCTTTGATGGTGAGATGGCGGCGCCATTGCTGGAACACGTCGTGACGACGCACGGTTGGAAAATCGACTTTGTCATGATGGACGCTGGATATGATCAAGTCAAAAACTATGAAACGGTTCGTCAATATGGTGCACAGGCAATTATCGCGATGAACAAGCGCGGTGAAAAAGAACCGCCTGAAGGAATCGCATCGGACGGGACGCCGCGTTGCACGATGGGATATGACATGGTGTATTGGGGTGCAGACGGTGACCGACTAAAGTTTCGCTGCCCGCACGCGGTTGGGAAGGTAGATTGTCCGCTTGGAATCGCGACATGTTCCGAATCCAACTACGGTATGGTGGTCAAAAAGCGGATCACAGAAGATATTCGGCGTTACTGCGCACCACACCGAGGCACGCAGAATTGGAAGCTGTTATACAACGAGCGAACTGCTGTAGAGCGTTGTAACTGTAGAGCGTTGTAACGCAAGACTTAAGACGAATTTGACGGCGAACGACGTCCATGTCCGAGGCATTCGAAAAGTAAAGACGTACATGTTCCTCAACGCGATCGTGTTACTTGCATCGGCACTAGCTGTGAACCATATCGAACGACACAAGAAAACTGCATAAATCATAACGAGTTGACCTGACGAGAAACGGCGCTCGAATACCAGTATGTGGAATTCAGTTCACTTACCCTAGATGCTGTTCCTTTTTCACCTCTACCCAAAACGACCATTCTGCAAAACGCTCAGTGTATAACATCGGGTAGCAAATTTTCGAGAGAAGTTTGAGACAGCCTGAAACACATTGTGTAATCTTAAACTTTGCATTCACCGGGAGAGCTTTCATCCCCTACTTCACTAAGTGTTCAAAATCAGACTTCTAACTGCCTCTTCAACTAAACTACCAGAGAAACCACATGCATATATTGATTGAAACATTTTATTACGTCCTCAAGCTAATTCTCATTCCAAACGAAGCAGACAACCGAACCGCAGAATCTATTTTCTTCCAAAATTTTAGGTTAGCCATAATCATAAGAGTGGTATCGTACCGCACCGTAAAACAGATAGACTATTACCTACAAATTAACATGTTTTGAATAGATCTCTTAAAATATCACCCAAAATCATAAGAAAGGAATCTATCAGATTGTAGCTTGTAGGTATACGCCTAGTGATTAGCAAGAATCCACTCTAAGAGAATTTGTGAAGCGCACGATTGACTAGTAGCTTCGAGAGAAGACAAATCCCGACACTAACTCCATATTAAATAAAGATATTCCATTTATACGCTGATTATTGATTTAATACACTAGACAAACCATCGATCCATCAAATAACCCAATAAAAAAGGACTCAGACCGTAGTCTGAGCCCTTTCCTTCTCAACTGTTGCAACCGGTTAGCCTTGAACCGAAACGCTAATCTGCGTATCAGATGCTGTGTTTTGTGTGAAGAGCACAGTTGCTCCACTAGCATCTGTGGTGTCAATAGACTCTGTTACACCGGTTGCTGCATCACCATTCACGGCCGCCACAATGGCATTCGCAATGTCTGACACAGAATCAGTGGTCGTGATATTAGGTACCGTTACATCAATGCCATTTACAGTTACAACAAGGTTGCCACCAGTAATAGCTGTTGACGTTACAGTCAACGTTGCGGTTCCCTGAGTGCCAGCTGAACCAGCGTTACCAGCATGATAAGAAATATCAGCCGAGTTGTTGGTCGTAGGTACATTCGCACCGGTCAACGAGCCTGCAGGACCGGTCAAGTCAATTACTGAGTTGTTAGCAGAATCAACTTTTGCCGTGATGCCATCCAAGAAACCTGCAGCACTTTGACTGTTAATCGAGGATACCAATGTCTGCACCGAAGTGAATTGTTTACCATACGTGAAGGTTTCTCCACCTACGGTAACCGTGTCACCTGCGCTACCAGCGGTGTACACGAGATATGCGGTGTCAGGTGTTCCAGCAACGCCCTTCGTACCAGCAGCAAACGTTGTACCAACACCTACTGCATTCGATGTCGGTGTCGTACCCGTCGAATTACCACCAGCCCATGTCAGGGTAGCTTCTTCGGAGAAGCTAGATG